>DASTKF010000313.1:0-6779 GCA_035716065.1 Gaiella sp. | reverse complement strand
CACGGGAGGCACAATGTCCACGTTCGACCTCGAGGAACGCGAGGCGGTCGCCGAGTTCGGGAGGGCCTGGTGGATCTTCCTCGTGACCGGGATCCTCTGGTTCCTCGTCTCGATCATCATCCTGCGCTTCGACTACACGTCCGTCAGCGCGATCTCGATCCTGTTCGGGGTCGTCGCGATCTTCGCGGGCGTGAACGAGTTCATCATGCTCGCGGCGTCGGGCGGCTGGTGGAAGGTGCTCCACGGCCTGCTCGGCGTGCTCTTCGTCGGCGTCGGAATCGTCGCCTTCATCCACCCAGGCAACACGTTCGCGGCGCTCGCCGCCGTCTTCAGCTTCTTCCTCATCTTCAAAGGCGTCTTCGACATCGTCGTGGCGATCGCGACGAAGGACGAGATCCACGTCTGGTGGCTGCAGCTGATCGTCGGCATCGTCGAGCTCCTGATCGGTTTCTGGGCCGCCGGCTACTGGGGCCGGAGCGCCACCCTCCTGATCGTCTGGGTCGGCGTGATCGCGCTGGCCCGCGGGATCACCGAGATCATCTTCGCCTTCAAGCTCCGCTCGGTCGGCAAGGCCGCCGCGGTCTGACGACCGCTTCTCACCGAACAGCGCGAGGGCCCCGGAACGGGGCCCTCGCGCTGTTCGTCTAGGTGGCGGGCTCCGGGCCAGGCGGATCAGCGGGCGGCGGCTCCAGGGCTTCCCGCGCGGCCGCGACCGTGGCGCGGCGGGCCTTCGTCACCTCCTGCGCGACGATCTGCAGCGACGCGGTGACGGGTACGGCGACAAGCGCGCCGAGCACCCCGAGCAGCGCGCCGAACAGCGTGACGCCGAGGATCACGAAGAACGCCGAGATGTTCACCGCCTTGCCGTAGATCGTCGGGCTGAGCAGGTTGTTCTCGACCTGCTGGTACACGAGCACCACGGCGAGCATGATCAGCGCGTCGGTGAGCCCCTCCTCCGCGAGGATCGTCGGCACGAGGATGAAGCCGGCGATGGTGGCCCCGAGGTTCGGGATCAGGTCGAGGAACCCCGCGATGATCCCGAGCGCAAGCGCGTAGCTCGAGCCGAGCAGCGCCGCCGTGACGCCCTGGACGGTGCCGGCGATGAGGGCGATCGTGAGCGCGCCGATCGCCCAGCGAGACACGGTCTGCGTCACGTGCTCCCAGACCTCGAGCCAGCGCTCCGCGTCGCCGGGCATGAGCATGCTCCGGACGACGCCGCGCAGCCGCTCCATGTCGACCAGCAGGAAGAGCGTGAGAAAGATCAGCGTGAACAGCGTCAGACCGACGGAGAACGCCGAGCCTGCAACACCGAGGATCGCCGAGATCGCATGCGGGATCGAGTCGGCGAGGTTCGCGGCGCCTTGCTGAGTGTTCTCTGCCGCGCCCGAGTCGCCGAGCCACGACAGCTCACCCGAGTCGCGCAGCTCCTGGACGAGCTCGGGGAGCGCCTTCACGAAATCCCGCAGCGAGGAGACCAGGGGGACGAGCAGGATCAGCGCGAGCACCGTCACGCCCACGGCCGTGCCGAGCACGACGATCGTCGCGGAGACACCGCGGCCCAGCTTCGTCCGGCGCATGAAGGCGCGGAGCGGCACCTCGAACACGAGCGCCCCGAAGACGCCCAGGAAGACGACGAGCAGCGTGTCGCGGATCGAGATCACGGCTGCCGCCAGCGCGACGACGGCGGTCGCGGCGATCAAGAGCCGCCACGGGATGGCGCGGGACACCGAGCTCACCACGCTGCACTCTCCGTACTCCCACGGAACGTCCACGAATGTGGCATCGGGCGAGCATAGAGCAGCCCGCGGCGGGACTTGCTCCGCGCGTGGCCGTCAGACGACCGTCAGCTCGACGAACCCCGCCGCCGCGAAGTCCAGGTCGAACGCGAACGCCTCCCGCAGACGACGGTCGCGCATGACCTCGAAGCTCGTCGCATCGACGAGGGAGTACTCGCGCTCGTCGTGCCTGCGCAACCACGCCCAAGCGGCGTCCTCCTGCTCGGCGCTCACACGATGCACGACGAGCCCGGCCGTGTCGCGGAGCTGGCCTATTCGATCGACGAACGCGACGGCCGCGCGGTGTCCGACCCTGCGACGGAGGAACGTCCAGGTCTCGCCGACGACGAGGTTGGTCGTCAATACCTGCTCTCCCCGACCCAACGACGCCAGAGCATCGAGGGCCGCACGGTGTCGCCTGTCGCCGGGAAGCGCCCACGCAACCCACCAACTGGTGTCGGCGAACTTCAAGCCGCGTAGACCGTGTCGTCGATCTCCCCGGGCTCGATCCGAAGCTCCGCCGGCCCGAAGCCGGAGAGCGCGATCCATGGATCGCGGCTCGAGGGCGGAGCATCCTCGATCAGAAGCGCCAGCCCGCGGCGGATCAGCTCCGACTTGGAGATCCCACGTCGCCTGGCTTCGGCTGCGGCTGCCGCGTCCAGCTCCTCGGGAATCGTAATCGTGATGGGCTTCACGTCCCTATCGTACATATGTAATGCAACTCATCATATTGTCTCAAGGAGCCACGTCCGAACGAGGCGTATGATCGGCGCCCTTGGCGCACGGTAGGAACGCAGGCGTAGCGCCGGGCGGCCCCTCGGGCGCCGGGGGCCTCGACGGGCGGGCGTACCTCCGCCTCGTGCTGCTCGGTGCGGCCATCGGCGTCCCGGCGGCGCTCGTCGCGGCACTCTTCCTCGCGCTCGTCCACGACCTCGAGCACTGGCTGTGGCACGACCTGCCGGACGCGCTCGGGCACTCGTCGGCCCCGTGGTACCTCGTCGTCGGGATCCCCGTCGCCGGTGCAGCGATCGTCGTCGGCGCCCGGCTGCTCCTGCCCGGAGACGGTGGCCACTCCCCGATCGAGGGCCTCAGCATGGCCCCGACCCCGATCGCCGACGCGCCCGGCGTCGCTCTTGCCGCGCTCGGCACGCTTCCATTCGGCGCGGTGCTCGGGCCGGAGGCGCCCGTCATCGCGCTCGGCTCCGTCGTCGGCGTCGCCGCGGCCCGGTTCTCGCCCGCGGGCGAACGGGCCACGAAGGTGCTCGCCAGCGCGGGCGGCTTCGCTGCCATCTCTGCGCTCTTCGGCGGGCCGCTCGTCGCGGGGATGCTGCTCGTCGAGGGCGGCATCGGCATGGGCGCCGTGCTTCTGCCCATCCTGCTTCCGGGGCTCGTCGCCGCAGGCGTCGGCTATCTCGTCTTCGTCGGCTTCGGCGACTGGGGCGGCCTCGAGGCGCCGGGTCTCGTCGTCTCCGACCTGCCGCTCTACGACGGCGTGCATCTCCTCGACCTCGTCGTCGCCGTCGTCATCGGCGTGGTCGGCGCCCTGATCGTGCTCGTCGCCAGACGGGCCGGCGAGCGGGTGGACGGGCTCGGCGGCCGCCTCGCTCTTCCGGCGCTCTTGCTCGGAGGCGGGCTTGCGGTCGGGCTGCTCGCCGAGCTCGGTGGCCGGCTCGGCGCCGACCCGATGGACATCCTCTTCTCCGGCCAGGCCTCGCTGAACGCCGTCACGTCGGCGGGGTCGACCAAGATCGTCCTGATCCTGCTCGTCGGCAAGCTCCTCGCGTACGTGGTCAGCCTCGGCTGCGGCTTCCGCGGCGGGCCTGTCTTCCCGGCGATCTTCCTCGGCGTCGCTCTCGCGTCGCTGACCGTCGTCGTGTTCGACGTCTCGCCGACGCTCGCCGTCGCCGTGGGCACCGCCGCGGGAGCAGCGGCGCAGACGCGCCTCCTCATCACTCCCGTCCTGCTCGCCGCCGTCCTCGTGGGCACGCAAGGCACCGACGCCATCCCGGCAGCGGTGCTTGCGAGCGCGGCCGCCTGGCTGACGATGGCCGCGATCGAAGGAGTCGAGCTCGGCCCCGAGACGCCGGTCGAGAAGCGGCCGGCGACCTAGGCGATGGAGCGGCGGCCTTCGGACAGCCGGGGACCGCTTGCGGGCATCCGGGTCGTAGAGCTCGGAGGGATCGGCCCGGTGCCGCTCTGCGGGATGGTCCTCTCCGATCTCGGCGCCGAGGTCGTCCGCGTGGATCGCCCGTCCGAGGCGGGAGCCGCCCCCCTCGTTCCAACCCTGCACCGCGGCCGCCGCTCGGTGGCGATCGATCTCAAGACGCCGGACGGCGCCGAGCTCGCCCTCCTACTCGCCGACCGCGCCGACGCGTTGATCGAGGGGTTCCGCCCCGGCGTGGCCGAGCGCCTGGGTCTCGGGCCGGAGACCTGCCTCGCACGCAACCCGCGGCTCGTCTACGGACGCATGACCGGGTGGGGCCAGGACGGGCCGCTGGCTCAGGAAGCCGGGCACGACATCGACTACGTCGCGGTCGCAGGAGCGCTCGGCGCGATCGGGCCCGCGAGCGGCGATCCCGTCGTGCCGCTCAACCTCGTCGCCGACATGGGCGGCGGCGGCATGCTGCTGGCTCTCGGCGTCTGCGCGGGCGTCCTCTACGCGCGCGCCACGGGCGAGGGCCAGGTCGTGGACGCTGCGATGACGGACGGGACGGCGCTCCAGCTCGCCGGAACGTACGGGCTCCTCGCGCGCGGGCTCTGGGAGGACCGCCGCGGCGCGAACCTCCTCGACGGCGCGGCGCCGTTCTACCGGGCCTACCGTTGCTCGGACGGCGGGCACGTCGCGGTCGGCTGCCTCGAGCCGCAGTTCTACGCGGCGTTCGTCGACGTCCTCGGGCTCGGCGCCGACCGGTTGTTCGCCGACCAGCACGACCGGTCTGTGTGGCCGGCGATGGCCGAGCGGCTGGAGGCGGTGTTCGCCGGACGCCCCAGGGACGAGTGGGTTGCCACCTTCGCCGGACGAGACGCCTGTGTCGCGCCGGTGCTCGGGCTCGCCGAGGCCGCGCGGCATCCGCACAACGCGGCGCGCGGCACCTACGTCGTCGACGGGGCGGGCGCGATCCAGCCGGGCGTCGCACCGCGGTTTCTCGGCACGCCCTCGCCGGTCCCGGCGCCGGCGAGGGCGGTCGGCGCGGATACGGACGACGTCCTGCGCGAGCTCGGAGTGGACAGCGCCGCGCTCGCAGAGCTCCGCGGGCGCGGCGTCGTCGCGTAGCGGCTCAACGACGGGCGATCGCCGCGATCAAGCCCATCAGGATGAACCCGGCCCCGATGCCGATCAGGAGCCAGGCGAAGAAGTCGTCGAGCATGATCCCGAGCCCGATCCCGACGAGGATCCCGCCGGGGAAGGCGGGGCCTCCGTATTCGTAGCCGCGTCCCGATCTGGATTCGTAGGACATGTGGTGCTCCTTTCTGCTCAGTCGCGGTCTACACGATCGCGCTGACCGCCGTCGACGCCGTGTCGCGGAAACCGGGTCGAAGAACGACTGAGGGCCGCTCTCGCGCGGCCCTCAGTCCTTGTACGGGTCGTGGACGTCTTGACCATCTGTCAAGACACCGGGCGGAGTCGAACCGCCGTGTCGCGCTTTGCAGACGCGTGCCTGGTCGCTCGGCCACGGTGTCGGAGAGGCCTCCGAGAGGATTCGAACCTCTGCGCCCGGGGTCGAAGCCCGGTGCTCTCGTCCGCTGAGCTACGGAGGCGTGATGTCGCCGTCGGCGAGAAGTTCGCCGACGCGGACCTGCTCGGTGAGGAGGCGCCGGAAGCGCGCGCCGTCTGTGCCGACGTATGCGCGCGTGAGCTCGCGCCCGGCCAGGTAGGTGATGATGTACGTCCGCGACGTCGGCTCCTGCAGGAACCGGATCAGATGCGCCGCCATGTCGGGTGTGAGGAGCCCCCACTTCTCGAGATACGCCTGTACCTCCGACTCCCTCGCCCCGGCCTCGTGGAGCATCAGTGCGGCATTGAGGTTCGCCCATCGGCACGGCTCGAGCGCACGCCCGACGGCGAGCGCGAGGTCGAGATCGAGCTCGACACCGGCTTCGCGCCGCACGACGTCGGCAAGCGCTGAAGCGCCGTCTCCCTCGAGCAGCAGCCATGGCGCGATCGTGGCGATTCCCTCCGCGACCATCGACTGGGGCGTCGGGACGAGCACCAGCGTCTCCTCGAGGAGGCCGCGACCGCGGACGAGCGCCTGCTCCTTGCAGCAGCGCTCGGTGTGGTGGCCCGGATACGTCTCGTGGATCGCAAGACTCAGGAGCTCGATCGCGGAGATGGGCAGGTCGCCGTTGACCGAGATCGTGCTCTGCAGGTCGCCGAGGTATTCGCAGAACGCAAGCCACGGCTCGTCGTGGACGATCTCGACCGTGACATCCTCGTCCCCCGGGAGCTCGACGAGCGCCCCCGTCTGCCTGCGTGCCTCCTGGATGACGGCGGCGACGGTGCGCTCGACGGCGTCGCCCGGCACGCGCATCGACTCCTCCCAGATCCGGTGTCGCTCTGCGACGGGACCGGCGCCCGGAAGCACCCGGTCGAGCTCGTCGTGCGCGGCCGAGAAGACCGACTCGTCGGTGTGGCGCGGCCGCACGCCGTAGCACTGCTCGACCTCGTCGGCGTACGAAAGCCTCTCGCCCGCGAGCACTCCGGCGTACGTCCGCAGCCCGCGTACCTGGTCGCGAAGCCAGCCGTCGGGGAGCTCGGCGAGCAACCCGTCAGCCCGGTCGACCAGCTCGCGCGGCTCGACGAGTGGCCCCGCGTCGGCCGCTTCCGCGAGCTCGGCCGGACCGAAGTACGACTCGGCGATCCCGTCGACGTGCCGACCGAGCTGGAGGCCGAGCACGACGTATCGCTCCGCGAGGGTGTCGATCACCGAGGCAGGCTATCGCTCGGGCGTCGGCCCACCGCCTGGACGACTTCGGCGGTGCGCCACGGTCGCCCGTCGGTGAGCG
>DASTKF010000312.1:0-12892 GCA_035716065.1 Gaiella sp. | reverse complement strand
GCTAGTCGGCTGCGGCGACCTTCAGCTGCACCGCTGCCTGCGCGTCACCGCTGACGACGCACTGCCACGTCGTGCCGGCGTCGGTGCACGTCCCCCACGACGCCATGCCCGTGACCTTCGCCTTGACCGTCGTGGCCGTGTCCGGGCTAAGCGCGAACTCCACGCCCGTGATGTTGGCGGGATCGTTGTTGTCGAGCGTGTACTTGATGTTCGTGACGTTGTAGCCGCTGATCGTGCCCGCGCCCTCGCCGGCCGCGCCGGCGTTCGAAGCGCCGTTGAAGGTGATGCCCGCCGCGTAGGCGAAGCCCGTCGTGCCGAGCACGAAGGCGAGCAGTGCAACCAGCACGAGCCGGCGCCTGCGCTTCCGATGGAACATGTCCGCTCCTTGCAGTCGAGTGGGAGACAAGGCCCTTGGGGTCGGCGTTGCCAACGGTCAGGCACTCCCCCGAACGGGGTACCTCGCCCTGGGTACGGCCTGTCTCTGGACGTTCGGTCAGGAAAGGACGGCGGGAAGCGCAGCAGCGACGTCGGAGGCGACGAGGCCCGCCTGGTGCGGCACCGAGCGGGCGGCTAGGCCATGCGCGACGGCTGCCGCGGCTGCGGCGTCGACCGCGTCGAGCCCCTTGGCGAGGAACGCGCCGACCATTCCCGTCAGGACGTCGCCCGTCCCGGCCGTGGCGAGCGAGGGTGGCCCCGTGTCGCAGACGACCGTCTGCCCGTCGGGTGCGCGCACGATCGTGTCGGCGCCCTTCAGCAGAACGACCGCCCCGAAGCGCTCCGCGGCGCGAGCCGCCGCCTCGAGCCGGTGCGCGCCGACCCACGCGGGCTCGACGTCGAGTAGCCGCGCCAGCTCGCCTGCGTGCGGCGTGAGGATGGTCGGCGCGTCGCGCGGCACCGGCTCGAGGCCGAAGAGCCCGTCCGCGTCGACGACCGCCGGCAGCGGCGATGCCTCGAGTAGCGCCCGAACGAGGCCGCGCGCCTCGTCCGACCGCCCGAGACCGGGACCGACCGCCAGCGCGGACGAGCGTGCGACGTCCGATGCGAGCGAGTCGACGGCGTTCGCCCACTCGAAGCCCCGCTTCACTGGCTCGAGCGCCAGCGCCTCGGCGACCGGCAGCGCCTCTGCAGGGACCGCCAGCGTGACGTAGCCCGCGTCGGCGCGCATGGCCGCCGTCGCGGTCAGCACGGCGGCGCTGGTCGTGCCGGGCGCGCCGCCGACGACCAGGAGCGAGCCCGACGAGAACTTCGTGTCCCTCGCGCCGCGGCGTGGAACCCGGTCGAGAAGAGCGGGCGTCCCGCGCACGATCGCGGTCGGCGCCGCCTCGAGCCCGATGTCCGCGACGACGATCCGACCTGCGTGAAAACGCCCTGGCGCGATGACCAGGCCCACCTTGCGGGCGTGAAAGGTCACGGTCACGTCGGCCTCGATCGCGGCGCCTGCCGTCTCGCCGGTGGAGGCGTCGACGCCGGAGGGAAGGTCGACGGCGACGATCGGCGCGCCGCACGCGTTGATCCGCTCGATCAGCGCGGCCGCCTCCGGTCGGGGCGCGCCGCGAAAGCCGGTTCCGAAGAGCGCGTCGAGCACGAGGTCGACGTTCGACGGGTCGTCCGTCTCGACGACGGCCCGGCCCGCCTCGCGCAGGATCCGCGCTGCGATCCTCCCGTCGCCGCCGTTGGCGCCGCCCCCGCACACGGCCGCGATGCGTCGTGCCTCGGGGTACGCATGCAGCACCTCGTCCGCGACCGCCGCGCCCGCACGCTCCATCAGCTCGCCCGCCGAGCCCGGGTAGCCGGGGTATCGCTCCTCTGCCGCCCGCATCTCGGCGGACGTGTAGAGCGGCTCGTGCATCAGGGTCGAGGTGGCCGGGGACGCCTCGCAAGTGGCGTCGCGAGATCGGCGACGCACGTCGCGGCGGCCATCGTGTGCGAGTGGGTCAGCGAGACGTCGAGCTCGCGCATCCCCACGTGCTCCGCGAAAGCGAGCGTCTTGCCCGCGAGGGTGACGCCGGGCTTGGGAGGGCCGACGATCTCGATCTCCTTCCACGTGAAGAGGACGCCGCACCCGAGCGCCTTCCCGACCGCCTCCTTGCCGCAGAACCGCGCGGCGTAGGACTCTGCCGGATTGCGGCGCGACTCGCAGTACGCCTGCTCGTCCGGCGTGAAGCAGCGGTCGCGGAAGCCGGGCCGCTCGAGCGCGCGGCGGATCCTCTCGATCTCGATCAGATCCGTGCCGACCCGCACCGCCATCGGCCTACCCCGACCGCTCGAGCCAGCCCGGCAGGTCGGCGATCGAGCTGAGCACGACGTCCGGCGTCACGTCGAGACCCTCGAGCGTGTCCGGCCGGAACTTCCCGGTGCGCAAGAGCGCGGTCCGCATGCCGAAGAGCTGCGCCGGCCGGATGTCGGCCTCTGCGTCGTCGCCGACGAGCCAGGTCAACTCAGGCTCTGCGCCGAGCGCGTCGAGCGCCGACGCGAAGTACGCAGGGCTGGGCTTGCCGAGGACGGTCGCCTCCACGCCGGTCGTGTACTCGAGCCCGGCCACGAACGCGCCCGCGTCGAGAAGCGGCCCGCGGCTCGTCTGCCACCAGCGGTTCTTGTGCAGGCAGTAGAGCTCCGCCCCCATCTGGATCTCCGCGAAGGCGCGGGCGAGATTCATGTAGCTGAACACCTGGTTCGGCTCGAGCGTCTCGTCGCACCCACCGATCAGGACGGCGTGCGCACCCTCGCCGACGAGCTCGAGCCCTTCGAGGTCCGGCACGACGCCCGCCATCACGAGCGCGAAGACACGCTTCCCGGCGAGCTCGCGCGCCGCCGTCCGCGCGGTCGTCTGGATCTCGTCGTCCTCGAGCTCGAAACCCATGTCGCGGAGCTCCTGCGCGAGCTGCGCCCGCGGGCGCGTCGAGTTGTTCGTCACGAAGCGCAGCGCGTGGCCGACGGAGCGGAGCTCGGAGACGGCGCCGGGTGCGCCCGGGATCGCAACGCCGGAGACGTGCAGCACCCCGTCGACGTCCAGGAGAATGCACGCCATGGGGCGGGAGTCTATTCGTGTCACGCGCTCGGTCTCGCTGCATCCCGACGAGATCGAGCTACGGGTCTCGCGCTCGTCCGGCCCGGGCGGCCAACACGCGAACAAGGCCGAGACCCGGGTCGAGGCCGTCTTCGACGTCGAGGCCTCGCCATCGCTCTCGGCAGCGCAGAAGCGCCGCGTCGTCGTACGCGCGGGGCCGGTGCTCCGCGCCGTCGCGCAGGACGAGCGGAGCCAGGCGCGGAACCGCGAGCTGGCCGTGGAGCGGCTCGTCGCGAAGCTCGCCGAGGCGCTGCGGGTCGAGCGCCGCAGGCGCCCGACGCGGCCGACCGCTGCCTCACGCGAGCGCCGTCTCGCCGAGAAGCGCCGCCGGGCGGACGTCAAGCGCCGGCGTGCGGCGCCGGGGGACGAGTGAGCGCAAGGTGACTCCAGACGCGCTTCTCACTCCGGACATCGTGGAGCCGCTGCTCCGCGGACGCTTCGGCCGGCCGTACCTCTGGAGCGAGAGCTGCGCGTCCACGCAGGACGTCCTGCGCGGCTCGGATCTCCCGGAGGGCGCGGTCGCGGTGACCGAGCATCAGACGTCCGGGCGCGGCCGCGAAGGCAGGCCGTGGGAGGACGTCGCGGGGAAGTCACTCCTCCTCTCGCTCCTGCTGCGGCCACCCGCAGGCATGCCGACACACCAGCTTGCGCTCGTGTCGG
Organism: Gaiella sp.; assembly: GCA_035716065.1. GTDB lineage: Bacteria > Actinomycetota > Thermoleophilia > Gaiellales > Gaiellaceae > Gaiella. The sequence goes on along the minus strand of DASTKF010000312.1, from coordinate 9,165 downwards.
GGCTCGCGGTCGCGGAGTCGGTCGAGGAGCGGAGGGACGCCGCGGGGATCAAGTGGCCGAACGACGTCCTGCTCGAGGGCAGGAAGGTCGCGGGCGTGCTGCTCGAGTCGTCCGGCGGGGAAGTCGTCTGCGGGATCGGGATCAACGTCGCACAGGACGAGGGCGAGCTTCCGGCCGGCGGAGTGGTGCCCCCGGGGTCGCTACTCGGCGTCACGGGCGCGGCGCCCGACCGGGCGGCGCTGCTCGCCTCGCTGCTCGAGATCCTCGAGCACCGCTACGACGCGTGGCGCCGGGCAGGGCTCGGGCCGCTGCTGGACGAGCTCGAGGCGCGCAACGTGCTGCGCGGCCGCCGTGTGGAGGTCGGCGGCGAGGCCGGCACCGCCGCGCGCTTCGCAGCCGACGGCCGGCTGACGCTCGAGCGCGACGACGGGTCGACGGTGCTCGTCGGCAGCGGCGAAGTGCTGAGGTTGCAGCTCGACTGACCTCGAGCGCGAACCGCGCGAACTTGTCGCCGCCCGGTCTTCGGTCGTAGTCTCGTTGCCGAACGTGGGCCATCGGAGCCGTCAGCTCCTCTGCATATCCTTCGCGCTCGTCGCGGGATGCGGAGGGATGTCCGACAACGCGACGGTCGAGCGAGACATCGCACGCGGCTTCTCGGACATCCAGTCGGTCCACGACCGGAAAGTGCTCCAAGCGAGGCTGACCGTCCTCCTCGCCAAGCTGCGCCGCGACCACGCGACCTCGGAATCGACGCGGCGCGCGCGGACACTTGCGATTCGGGGATTCGCGGCGAAACTGAAGAGCATCGCCGCCGAGCGCGAGTTCGACGAGAACGACAGTGGCGAAGTCGCCGAGGCGACACGCGACGCGGCAAGAGCCGACGCGTATCGCGCCCGCGCCGACAAGCTGCTGCGCGCCGCGGAGAAGGCGCTCCACCCCTAGCTGGCGGTCGCGGCGGCGACGGCCGGCGGTCTTCCTCGTTCTCAGTCCTGCACGTGCGAGAAACCGAAGCGGCCCTTGATGCAGAGGTTGCCGAGCGTGACGTCGTGGTCGGCCGGGCTCGTCACCTTGACGATGCGGTTGTCCTGGACGTGGAGCTCGAGCGAGCAGCCGACGCCGCAGTACGGACACGTGGTCTCCGTCACCGTCTGCTCGTCCTCCCGCCACCCGCCCTCCGCCCGGAGCTCGTGCTCGGAGCGGAACATCAGCGCTCCGGTCGGGCACACGGCGATGCAGTTGCCGCAGTAGACGCACGCCGACTCGGGCAGAGGCGTCGCGAGCTCGGTCGAGATCCGCGCGTCGAAGCCGCGGCCGGCGACGTGGATCGCGAAGGTGTTCTGGTGCTGGTCGCCGCAGGCGTCGACGCAGCGGTAGCAGAGGATGCACTTCGCGTAGTCGCGGACGTACAGCTCGTTGTCCACCTTGACCGGCTGGTGCACCGTCGCGGCCGTGCGCCCGTCCGGGACCGTGTGATGCCCTGTGCGCGCGCGATCCCGCTCATCGCTCGGCGGGGCGGGAGGCCCGAAGCGGTCGGGGTCCGCGTCGTAGCGCTCGAGGTACCCGGGGGCGGCGGGCGTCGTCGAGAGGTCGACCGAGGAGGCGAGGAGCTCCATCACGACCTTCCGCGAGGTGCGCACGCGCTCGGAGTCCGTGCGCACCTTCATACCCGCTTCCGCCTTGCGCGAGCACGACGGGACGAGGACGCGCGACCCCTCGAGCTCGACGACGCAAACGCGGCAGACGTTGGCCGGCCGGAGCGGCTCGTCGAAGCAGAGAGTCGGCGTGTCGACCTCGAGCTTCTGGCATGCGTCGAGGATCGTGGCGCCTTCGAAGACGCGCACCGGCTGCCCGTCGACCTCGAGCTCGACCATCCGGCTCGGTGCGAGCAGCTCGGTCACGAGCGCCCCGCGGGGAAGACGTCGAGGCGGAGGATCGCGGACTCGACGGCGCTCGACGCCGTCTGCCCGAGCCCGCAGATCGACGCGTCGCGCATGCACTGGCCGACCTCGGCGATGAGCGCGAGCTCGGTCTCGCGGCCGCCGAGCGGCTCGCCGGCGACGAGGCGTGCGAGCGCCTCCTCCTGACGCACCGTGCCGACGCGGCAGGGGACGCACTGGCCGCACGATTCGTCCCGGAAGAACGCGGCGATCCGCTGGAGGAGCCGCGGCAGGTCGACGGTGTCGTCGAGGACGAGGACGACCCCGGAGCCGAGCGTCGTTCCTGCCGCGCGGGCGCCCTCGAACGTGAGGGCCACGTCAAGGTCATCGGGACCGAGGAAGCCCCCGGCGGCCCCGCCCATCAGCACCGCCTGCAAAGGCCGCCCGCCCGGGACTCCGCCGGCGAGGTCGAGCACCTCGCGCAGCGTCGCGCCGAAGCGCACCTCGTACGTGCCCGGGCGCGCGACGTGGCCCGAGAGGCAGAGGAGCTTCGACCCGGTCGAGCCCTCCGTTCCGAGCTCCGCGAACGCCGGACCGGAGCCGAGCACGACGTCGAGCACGTTGACGAGTGTCTCGACGTTGTTCACCACGGTCGGCTTCCCGAACAGGCCGACCTCGACGGGGAACGGCGGCTTGTTCCGCGGCTCGCCGCGCTTTCCCTCGATCGACTCGAAGATCGCGGTCTCCTCGCCGCAGATGTAGGCACCCGCGCCGCGCCGGATCTCGACGTCGAACGAGAAGCCCTCGCCCATCACGTTCTCACCGAGGAACCCGCGCGAGCGGGCCTCCGCGAGCGCGTGCTCGAGCGCGTGCTGGGCCTCCGGGTACTCGCCGCGGATGTAGAGGTAACCCCGCTCGCACCCGGTGGCATAGGCGGCGATCGTCATCGCCTCGATCACCGCGAACGGGTCGCCCTCCATCAGCTCGCGGTCCTTGAACGTCCCGGGCTCGGACTCGTCCGCGTTGCAAACGAGGTAGTGCGGGCGGGCGGGTTGCCGTGCGACCGCCTCCCACTTGACCCCGGTGGGGAAGGCTGCGCCGCCGCGCCCGACGAGCTTGGAGTCCTTCACCTCGCGCAGCACGCCCTCGGGCCCGAGCTCGAGCGCGCGGCGCAGGGCTGCGTAGCCGCCGTGGGCGCGGTAGTCGTCGATGCTCGCCGGATCCGCGACGCCCACGCGGCGGAGGAGCCGCAGCGACGGATCGCCCGCCTGCGGCAGCGGTGCCGCCGGGGACGGCCCCGGCTCGCCGCCGGCGAGCAGGTCGAGCACCGCCGCGGCCGTGACGGGCGCCTGCGCTCGCTCGAGCGGCTCGTCGCCCGCAACCGAGACGAGCGCCGCGGGTGCTCGGTCGCACTGGCCTAGGCACGGGCTCCGGTACCAGGTCGCGGAGCCGTCGTCCGACAGCTCGCCCTCCGGCCCGAACCGCTCCTCGAGCTGCGCGATCAGCTCCTGCGAGCCGTGGCAGCGGCACGCAACGTCCTCGCAGACGTGGACGACGCGCGGCGGGCGCGGCTCGAGTGCGAAGAGCGCGTAGAACGACGCGACCCCGTACGCGTCCGCGGGCGGGATCGTCAGCCTGCGGCAGATCTCGTTGAGCCCGCCGGGGCTGATCCAGCCGATCCGCTCCTGCAGCGCCCAGAGCGCCGGAAGCAGGAGGTGGCGCTGCGCGCGGGCCGCGTGGCCGCCGGCGGCCGTGTTGCCGTCGGCGCCGGCCAGGCGCGCTCCGCCCTCCCAGCTCGACCCCGGCGGCCCGAGCACCTCGTCGAGCGCGGCACGCTCCGACGGCGTCGGCTCCGCCTCCGCGATGAACCGGAGATCCACTACCCCCGCGCCTCCGCAGGCTCGCGGACGGACTCGCCGGCTTCCCGCTCGGCGGGCTCCAGCCTGTCGACCCGGATCGCGGCCGCCTTGAACTCGGCGGTGCCGGACTTCGGGTCGGTGGCGTCGATCGTGAGCTGATTGACGTCGACCTCGTCCGGGAAGTGGAACGACATGAAAGCGAGCCCCGCCCGCAGCGAGTCGTCGACGCGCACCGGAGCCTCGACGGAGCCTCGCCGCGACGAGACGCGCACGATCTCGCCTTCGCTCACCTCGAGCCGCTCGGCATCCTCGGGCGAGAGCTGGAGCGCCTCGCCGCGGTGGAGCGGAGAGCGGTAGCGGTTCGACTGCACGCCGGTGTTGTACGACTCGAGGCGGCGACCGGTCGTGAGACGGATCGGGTAGTCGGCGTCGAGCGCCTCGAACGGCGGCTTGGCCTCGACGACGCTGAACGGCGCACGCGGCCCCTCGAGCGGATCGGCCCAGAGACGCTCGTGGAGGAAGACCGCGCCGGGGTGATCCTCGTCGGGGCACGGCCACCGCAGGCCGCGGAGCGCGTCGAGGCGGTCATAGCGCATCCCCGCGTGCATCGGGGACAGGGAGCGCAGCTCGTCCCAGGCTTCCTCGGCCGTGGGGTGGCCCCAGTCGTGACCGAGCCGGCGCGCGAGCTCGCAGAGGATCCACATGTCGTCGCGCGCGTCACCGGGCGGGTCGAGAGCCTTGCGCACGCGCTGGACGCGCCGCTCGCTGTTCGTCACGGTGCCCTCGGCCTCGCACCACGAGGCGGTGCTGGGCAGCACGACGTCGGCCATCTCGGCGGTCCGCGTCATCACGATGTCCTGCACGACGAGCAGGTCGAGCTCGGCGAGCAGGCGCCGTGTGCGGTTGACGTCGGCCTCGGACTGCGCGGGGTTCTCGCCGATCACGTAGAGCGTGCGAAGCTCGCCGCGCTCCATCGCGTGGAACATCTGCGTGAGATGCCAGCCGTAGTGCGGCGGCACCGACACGCCGTAGGCGGACTCGAAGCGGGCGCGCGCCTCGTCGTCGCGCTCGATGTCCTGGAAGCCCGGCAGCTTGTTCGGGATCGCGCCCATGTCCCCGCCGCCCTGCACGTTGTTCTGGCCACGCAGCGGGTTGAGACCGGAGCCGTAGCGGCCGACGTGGCCGGTCAGGAGCGCGAGGTTGATCAGCGCGAGCACGTTGTCGACCGCATTCGCGTGCTCGGTGATCCCGAGCGTCCAGCAGATCATCGCCCGGTCGGCGCGCGCGAACGCGTGTGCGGTCTCGCCGATCACCTCCGCCGGGACACCGGTCAGCCGCTCGCCCTCGGCAAGCGTGAAGGGCTCGACGGACGCGGCGTACTCCTCGAAGCCTTCGGTCGCTCGCTCGACGAACGGGCGATTCACGAGGCCCGCATGGATGATCTCCCGCGCCATGGCGTTCGAGAGGGCGACGTCGGAGCCGACGTCGAGCCCGAGCCACCGGTCGGCCCACTGGGCGGAGGTCGTCCGGCGCGGGTCGATGGCGTACAGGCGCGCGCCGTTTCGCACCCCCTTCAGGAGGTGGTGGAAGATGATCGGGTGCGTCTCCCGGGCGTTCGAGCCCCAGAGGAGGATCACGTCCGTCTCCTCCATCTCACGGTACGACGACGTCCCGCCGCCCGCTCCGAACACCGTCGCCAGACCGACGACGCTGGGTGCGTGTCAGGTGCGGTTACACGAGTCGATGTTGTTGGAGCCCATGACCTGGCGCGCGAGCTTCTGCGCCAGGTAGTTCATCTCGTTCGTCGCCTTCGAGCACGAGAACATCCCGAACGAGCGGGTGGCGTCGGCCTCCCGCGCGCGTGCGAACCCCGTCGCGACGACGTCGAGCGCCTCGTCCCACGACGCGGGCCGGAGGCCGGCGCCGTCGCGGACGAGCGGCTGGGTGAGGCGACCGTGCGGCTTCGACATGCGAAGAGCTCCTTCCGACGCTTGCAAGGAGAATCTACCCCGACGGCGCGTCGGGGCGGCTCACCGCAGGCCGAGCAGGCGGACGGCGTTCTCCTTGAGGATCAGCGGGCGCACCTCGTCCTTGAAGTCGGCCTGCGCGAAGTCGGCGAGCCAGCGGTCCGGGGTGATGAGCGGGAAGTCCGACCCGAAGAGGACGCGCTCGCGGAGCTGGGTGTTCGCGTAGCGCACGAGCTGGGGCGGGAAGTACTTGGGCGACCAGCCGGAGAGGTCGATGTAGACCTGCTGCTTGTGCAGCGCGACCGAGATCGCCTCGTCCTGCCAGGGGAACGAGGGGTGCGCGAGCACGATGGTCAGGCCGGGGAAGTCGACCGCGACGTCGTCGACGTGCATCGGGTTCGAGTACTTGAGCCGGATCCCGCCGCCACCGGGCAGCCCCGTGCCGATGCCCGAATGCCCCGTGTGGAAGAGCGCCGGCAGGCCGGCTTCCTCGATCGCCTCGTAGATGGGATAGAAGGCACGGTCGTTCGGGAAGAAGGCCTGGACGTTGGGATGGAACTTGAAGCCGCGCACGGCGGTGTCGCGGATCAACCGGCGCACCTCGTCGACCGCGTTCGCCCGGTTCGGGTCGACGCTCGCGAACGGGATCAGCACGTCCGGGTTCGCGGCGGCGACCTCGAGGATCTCCTCGTTCCGCACCGCGGCACGGCCGGTGATCGTCTCCGCGTCGACGGTGAAGACGACCGCGAGCATGTTCCGCTCGCGGTAGTACGCCGCGACCTCCTCGACGGTCGGCGTCGCGGCCTCACCGAAGTACTTCTGCGCCGCCTCACGCCACTCGGGCAGGAGGCCGTCCTCGCCGGTGCGCCCGATCTCCGCGTGCGTGTGGACGTCGATCGCGACGATCTTCTCGAGGTCGACCCGCCCGATTCCGGTCACCTCAGGTCGTCATCCCGGTGGTCTGGCCGCCGCTCGCGGTCAGCACCTGCCCGTGGACGAAGTTCGACCACGGCGAGCAGAGAAAGAAGATCGGCCCCGCCGCGTCCTCGGGTGTCGCGGCGCGCCCGAGCGGGATGATCATCGGCGCCAGCTGCCGCATCCGCTCCGGGATGCCGAGCGGGATCTCGACCCCGTCCTTGACGAACGCCTCGCCGCCCTCGTCCGAGGCGGCCGTGAGGCGCGTCTCGACGAAGCCGAACGCGACCGCGTTCACGTTCACCTTGAACGGCCCCCACTCGCGCGCGAGCGTCTTCGTCAGCCCGACGAGCCCTGCCTTCGCCGCCGAGTAGTTCGCCTGGCCGAGGTTGCCCTGCGTGCCGGAGATCGACGTCACGTTGACGACCTTCCGGAAGATCTCGCGGCCCGCCTCCTTGTCCGCCTTGCCCGCCTCGCGGAGGTACGGCGCGGCGGCGCGCAGCAGCCGGAACGGGACGACGGTGTGGATCTCGAGCATCGCGCGGAACTGGTCGTCGCCCATCTTGTGCGCCATCCCGTCCCACGTGTAGCCGGCGTTGTTGACGACGATGTCGAGCTGCCCGAACGCGTCCACCGCGCGCTCCACCACCGCCTCGGGCACGCCATCCGCTGTGAGGTCGCCGCCGAAGACCGCCGTCTCGCCGCCGATGCCCTCCGCGGCCTCGCGGGTGACGTCCTCGTCGAGGTCGGTCACGAGCACCCGGGCGCCGTGCTCGGTGAGCAGGGCTGCCGTCGCACGTCCGATCCCGCGCGCCGAGCCGGTGACGATCGCCGCCTTTCCGTCGAGCACTCCCATGGAACCTCCCTCGGTCTTCGAGGCGGTCAGGCTAACCGTTCGAGCTCGGCGAGCGCGGCGGGCATGTCGGCGTCGGCGAGCAGGGCCGCCGGGATCTCGAAGGTCGTCGGGTTGACCCCCCTCAGCGACAGGTCGCCCGTGGCGATCCTCGACTCGAGGGCGGGCAGGAGCGACCGCGGGTACGCCCCGGGAAGCGGCACCCGCTGCGATGGAACGGCACCTGCCTCACCGAGCGCGCGCAGCGCGTCGGGGGTGATCAGCGGGACGTCGACCGGGAGCGCGACGACCGTCTCGTGGGCTGCGCGGCGCAGCCCGGCGACGAGGCCATGGATCGGTGCCCGCTCCTCCGTCCCGTCGTCGACGACCGGGAACGGAAGCCCGGGCAACTCGCGTGCCTTGCCGAAGACGAGCACCTCGTCGCAGACCTCTGCCAGCAGCCGATGGCCGCGCTCGGCGAGCGTCTCGCCCCGGAACAGCGCGAGCGCCTTCGGGGAGCCGAAGCGCGCCGAGGCACCGCCGACCAGGAGAACGCCGGTCAGGGGCACAGAGGCTCGTGTCACGCGAGGATGCGACGGGGATGCGTGTAGACGGTCGCGGAGCCGTCGCGCACGAAGCCGCAGAGCGTCAGCCCCCGGTCGTCGGCGAGCTCGACCGCGAGCGACGACGGAGCGCCGACGGCCACGAGCACGGGACAACCGGCGACGGCCGCCTTCTGCACGAGCTCGAAGGAAAGACGCCCGCTGACGCACAGGACCGACCGTGAGAGCGGCAGCAGACCCTCGCCAAACGCCCACCCGATCACCTTGTCCATCGCGTTGTGACGGCCGACGTCCTCCCGCGCGCAGAGCAGCGTGCCGTCGGGCGAGAAGAGCCCGGTCGCGTGGAGGCCGCCGGTGAGCGCGAACGCCGCCTGCGCCTCGGTGAGGGCCATGGGGAGGGCGGCCAGCACCGAGAACGGGACGGCGAGGTCGCTCTCGACGCGCGGCGCGTCCACAGCGACCGCCTCGAGGGCGCCCTTCCCGCAGACCCCGCACGACGACGACGTGTAGAAGGAGCGCTGCACCGATCCGAGGTCGGCCCCCGGGGCGTCGACCTCGACGACGTTCGCGGCGAGGTCTGCGGCCGGATGGGCGGCGACCGGATGGAGCCCTTCCGTGAGGCAGAAGCCGATCGCGAGCTCCTCGTCGTGCCCCGGGGTCCGCATCGTGACGGCCACCGCCGTCCCGTCGACGCGGATCTCGAGCGGCTCCTCGACCGCGAGCCGGTCGCCCTCTACCTCGCGTCCGGGAAGCCGCGTGACAGTCGCGCGCAACGTCCCGCGGGGCACGGCCTCCATGGCCGGAGAGTAGTGCGAAGGTCGTCGGGAGACTCAGCCCGCGATCCCGACGGGCTCGTCCGACGCTTCGGCCGCGCGACCGTCGCGCACGGTGATCCTGCGCGGGGCGATCGCGGCGAGGCTCTCGTCGTGCGTCGCGACGATCACCGTCGTGCCGCGGGCGGAGGCGAGACCGGCGAGCAGCGAGACGACGTCTGCGCCCGTCGCGCTGTCGAGGTTCCCCGTGGGCTCGTCGGCGAGGATCACGCGTGGCTCCTTGACGAGGGCTCGCGCGATCGCGACGCGCTGCTGCTCGCCGCCCGAGAGATGCGACGGCAGGTGGGTGGCGCGGTCGGCGAGGCCGACCTCGTCGAGC
>DASTKF010000311.1:0-8470 GCA_035716065.1 Gaiella sp. | reverse complement strand
ACCGAGCCGCACGTGACGAGGCGAAGGAGCTCCGTGCCCTCTGCCGTGAACGGGCTAGAAGTAGCCGACACGCTTCCGGTCCTCCATCGCGGCCTCCGAGAAGCGGTCGTCGGCGCGCGTCTCGCCCCGCTCGGTGATCCGGGTCGCCGCGATCTCGCGGACGACCTCGTCGATCGTCGCCGCATGCGAGCGGACACCGCCGGTACAGGTCATGTCGCCCACGGTGCGGAAGCGGACTGACTCGGTGAACGGCTCCTCGTGCGGATAGCGCTCGACGAACTCCGAGGCCGCGTAGAGCATTCCGTCCCGCTCGAACACCTCTCGCTCGTGCGCGAAATAGATCGGCGGAAGCTCGAGCCGCTCGCGGGCGACGTACTGCCACACGTCGAGCTCGGTCCAGTTCGAGATCGGGAAGACACGCACCTGCTCGCCCTTGCGGATGCGGCCGTTGTAGAGGTTCCAGAGCTCCGGGCGCTGGGCGCGCGGGTCCCACTGGCCGAAGTCGTCGCGAAAGGAGAAGATCCGCTCCTTCGCGCGCGAGCGCTCCTCGTCGCGGCGCGCGCCGCCGATCGCGGCGTCGAAGCCGTGCTCGAGCATCGCGTCGAGCAGCGTGGTCGTCTGCAGCCGGTTGCGTGTTGCCCGCGGGCCTGTTTCGTCGACGACGCGTCCCTTGTCGATCGACTCCTGGACGGACGCGATCACGAGCCGCTCTCCGAGCTCCGCGATCCGTCGGTCGCGGAACTCGATCGCCTCGGGGAAGTTGTGGCCCGTGTCGACGTGCATCAGCGGAAACGGGAAGCGACCGGGGCGGAACGCCTTCTCGGCGAGCCGCAGGAGGACGATCGAGTCCTTGCCGCCGGAGAAGAGGAGCACCGGCCGCTCGAGCTCGGCGGCGACCTCGCGCATGATGTGGATCGCCTCGGACTCGAGCGCGTCGAGGTGGGAGAGGCGGACGAGAGGAGCCGTGGTCGTCATCGGTCGCGGGTCAGGCGTGCAGGCCGCATTCGGTCTTTTCGCCACCGGCCCAGCGACCCTGGCGGCCGGTGCCGGGTGCCGTGCAGTGCGTGCAGCCGATGGAAGCGTATCCACGCTCGTGGAGCTCGTTGACCGGGAGGTCGCGTTCGTGGACGTACGCCCACACGTCGTCGTCCGTCCAGTCCGCGAGCGGGCTCGCCTTCCAGATCTCGTGCCGCTCGTCCCAGCCGAGCTTCGGCGTCTCAGAGCGCGTCGGAGACTGGTCGCGGCGCACCCCTGTGATCCAGCCGTCGAGGCCGGAGAGGGCGGCGCCGAGCGGCCCGATCTTGCGGATCGAGCAGCAGAGGTCGGGGTTCCGCTCCCACAGAGCCTCGCCGTGGATCGCCGCCTGCCGGCCGAGGGACGGGCCTTCGTAGACCTGGATCGCGATCCCGTAGCGTCGCTCGACCTCCCGCCACACGGCGTAGGTCTCGGGGAAGAGCACGTGCGTGTCGAGCGCGAACACGCGCGCGGTCGGCTCGCGCTCGAGCAGCATGTCGAGGAGGACGCTCTCCTCCTTCTGGAACGAGCACGCGAGCGCGACGTTGGGGTGGAGCGCCTCGAGGATCGTCTCGACGACCTGGTCGGCGCTGAGTGTCTCGACGTCGGTCTCGCCGACGAGCTCTGCGACGCTTCGCTCCACGACGGCGAACGGTACCATCATGAGCAATACTTATCTCGTCCATAAGTTCATTTCCATGCACAAGCAAGCAATGCCCTGTGCGTGGCGACGAGCGGCGTTCGCCCGATCCCAGTGTCCATCGCGTGCCCGGCGAGTGCAGGAGGCTTGCGGCGCGCGCGAAGCGGAAATCGGTGTCAGACACCGTTACTTGTCAAGATGGCGGCTTCGGCCATGTCGCGACACGCGGCGCGTAGGGTTGCCGCATGGACGAGCTCGACGCGGGGATCCGCCGTGTGACGCTGCCGTTGCCGACGCGCCCGGGGCACGTCCACTCGTATCTGCTGCCGGGCGACGACGGCTGGACGGTCGTCGACACGGGGCTCGGCCTGCCGGACGCGAAGGAGCGGTGGGCGCGTGAGCTGGCGGAGCTTCCCGGCCCGGTCACGCAGATCGTCGTCACCCACTTCCACCCGGACCACGTCGGAGCGGCGGCGGACCTCGTCGAGCTCACGGGGGCGCCCGTCGCGCAGGGACGGGTCGACTACGAGCAGTGCCGCCTCGTCTGGGACGGGAGCGACTGGGCGGACGTGCTCGTCGACTGGTTCCGCCGTCAGGGCGTGCCCGACGAGGTGATGCAGGAGCTGATCGAGCAGGGTGCCCTCTGGCGGCCGTTCATCCGCTTCCAGCCGGATCCGCGGCTTCTCGATCCCGGCGACCACGTCGACGGATGGCGCGCGGTCGCGGCACCCGGCCACGCGGACGGCCAGCTGATGCTCGTCCGCGACGACGTGCTCGTCGCAGCCGACCACGTGCTCGATCCGATCACTCCGACGGTCGGGCTGTGGCCGCGAAGCCGTCCCGACCCGCTCGGCGACTATCTCGACGCCCTCGAGGCGACGATCGCCCTGGACGCCCGTGTGGCGCTGCCGGGTCATGGCGAGCCGATCCCGGAGCCCGGCGCCCGCGCGCGGGCGCTGATCGCCCACCACGCCGACCGCCTCTCCGCGACGGCGGCCGCTCTCGGTGCCGAGCCCCGGACGGGCTACGACGTCTCCTTCCCGCTCTTCGGAAACGACCTCAAGCCGTCGGCGCGGCGTTTCGCGGTGGCGGAGACGCTGTCGCACCTCGAGCGGCTCGTCATCGAGGGCGCCGCGCGCCGTCACGAGGACGTCGGCAGCGTTACCTATACTGCGCGGTGAGTGGACGGCGAGCTACCGCCCAGTACCCGCGCCCCGGGATGCGGGGCGACCATCCTCCCCTGTAGAGCGTCATGAGCGACGTCTGGCGTGTCCTCGTCCTGCTCGCGCTCGTGCTCGGCAACGCGATCTTCGTCTGTGCGGAGTACTCGCTCATCACCGCGCGCCGGTCGAGGCTCGAGGAGCGCGCGGAGAGCGGGAACCGCCGCGCGCGTACCGCGCTGCGGCTCATGGACGAGCCGGTCCGGTTCATCTCGACCGTGCAGGTCGGGATCACCGTGCTCGGCATCGCGCTCGGCGTCGTCGGCGAGCCGCTCCTGTCGCGCTACTTCGACTTCCTCCCGCGTGGCGTCGCGTTCGTCGTCTCGTTCGCGGTGCTGACGTACCTCAGCGTCGTGCTCGGCGAGCTCGTGCCGAAGGCCGTCGCGCTCCAGAAGGCCGAGATGCTCGCGCTCGTGCTCGCCGTGCCGATCGACCTCCTGTCGCGCGGCTTCGCACCGGTCGTCTGGGTGCTGCAGCACTCGTCGAACGCCGTCCTGCGGGTGCTCCGGGTCAAGCCCGCGCCGGCGGGGATGGTGGCGTTCACGCGAGAGGACATTCGCCAGTCCGTCGCGGCCGCCGAGGACGTGGGGGAGATCCAGACCGCGGAGGAGGAGATGCTCTACAAGGTCTTCGACTTCGCCGAGAAGGAAGCCGCGGACGTGATGGTGCCGCGGCCCGACGTCTTCGGCCTCTCGGTCGATCTCCCGCCGGAGGAGGCGCTCCGCCTCGTCCTCGACTCGCCCTACACGCGCTACCCCGTATACCGGGAGTCGCTCGACGACATCATCGGCATCCTCCACATCCGGGCGCTCGTCTCGGCGCTGAACGACCAGGCGATCGCGTCGGTGAAGCTCGAGGAGCTCCTGCTCCCTGCCTACGTCGTGCCCGAGACGAAGGACCTGGGTGCGCTCCTTGCCGACTTCCGCAAGACGAACCAGCACCTCGCCGTGGTGGTCGACGAGTACGGCGCAACCGAGGGAATCGTCACGCTCGAGGACTTGCTGGAGGAGATCGTCGGGGACATCGAGGACGAGTTCGACCTTCCCAACGAGTCGGTCGAGCGGGTCAGCGAGACGACGGTGAGGATCGACGGCTCGTTCACGATCGACGACTTCAACGAGGAGTTCGGGACCGAGCTCGACACGGAGGACTTCCACACCGTCGCGGGGTTCGTCTTCGGCACGCTCGGGCGCGCGCCGGACGTCGGCGACGAGATCGCCGATGAGCGGCTCCGCTTCCGCGTGCTGGAGACGAACGGCTCGCGGATCCAGAAGCTCGAGGTCGAGTTCCTGCCGGCCCCGCTCGGGGCAGACGACACGCCCGAAGCCGCCTGAGCGGCGCGAACGTGCGACGCGCTGACGCGACGCATTCTCCGCGCGGGCTCGTGTAGCAACCACTCGATGGACTCGCCGCTCAAGCACCGGGACTTCGCGCTCTATCTCGGCGCGACGGTCGCGACGGCCCTCGCGATCGAGATGTCGTTCGTCGCGGCCGGCTGGCAGGTGTATTCGATCCACCGCGACCCGCTCGACCTCGGGATCGTCGGCCTCGCGATGTTCCTGCCGCTGCCGCTGCTCGCGCTCCCTGCCGGCCATCTCGCCGACCGGTATCCCCGCCGCACGATCCTGATCGTCTCGATCGCGATCGACGCGCTCGTCGCCGTGGGGCTGCTCCTCGTCACGCGAGCGGGGGCGTCGCAGACCTGGCCGTTCTTCGCGCTCGCCTTCGGCACCGGGCTCGCTTCTGCGCTCGGCGCACCGGCCGGACGGGCGCTGACCCCCTCGCTCGTCCCGCAGGCCGTCCTCGTCAAGGCGTTCGCACAGCGCTCGATCGCGTTCCAGCTGTCGGTGATCGGAGGGCCGGCGCTCGGCGGCCTGCTGTTCGCGTTGCATCCCGAGCTCGTCTACGCCGTCTCGTCCACGTTCTCGCTGGTCGCGCTCGTCGCGATGGCGCTCATGCACGCGGGCCGCAGCGGGGCGGGGGCGGGGTCACCCGACCTCGCGAGCGTTCTCGGCGGCGTCCGGCTCGTGCGGCGGACGCCCGTGCTCCTCGGCGCGATCTCCCTCGACCTGTTCGCCGTCCTGTTCGGTGGCGCCGTGGCGCTGCTGCCCGTCTTCGCTCGCGACGTGCTCGACGTCGGGCCTGCCGGGCTCGGGATCCTGCGCGCGGCGCCCGCCGCCGGAGCGCTGTGCGCCGCCGCCGTCATGACCCGCCGCCCACTGCGCCGGCGGGCCGGACGCACGCTGCTGACCGTTGTCGCGCTCTACGGGATCACGATGATCGTCTTCGCGCTCTCGGAGACGATGTGGCTCTCCCTGCTGGCACTCGCGGCCGGCGGCTCCGCCGACATGGTCAGCGTCGTCCTCCGCCAGACGATCCTGCCGCTCGTCACCCCGGACGAGCTCCGGGGTCGGGTCACGGCGGTGGAGATGGTCTTCATCAGCGCCTCGAACGAGCTCGGGGCCTTCGAGTCCGGGGTCGCAGCGGCCCTGATCGGGGCGGTGCCGGCGGTGTTGCTCGGCGGGGCGCTGACCATCGCGGTCGCCGTCACGTGGAAGCGACTGTTCCCACAGCTCGCGGAGGTCGACCGCCTCGACGAGCTGCGCCCGGTCGAAGCGGCCGTGTCCTGAGCGGCCATCTGGACGCTCCGTTCGCGAGCAGGCACGATGTGTCCGTGGAATGGGCTCAGGTAGCGGCGGTCGTCGGCATGCTGACCGCCGTGATCGGGTTGCAGACGTTCTGGGTCGCGCGGTCGATCGACGCCCTGCGCGACGAGATGCACCGCGGCTTCGACCGCCTCGACGCGCGGATCGACCGGCTCGAGGTGCGCATGGACAGGCTCGAGGCGCGCGAGCCGCCCACGCTTCGTCGGGTATGACCGCGCGGCTCAGCGACGCGCGCCCGCGAGCAGTTCCGCCGCGCCGATGCCCCGGATGGACGCATCGAGCAGCTCCACGGGATGGAGCGCGGGGAGCGAGCGCCCTGCACGGCCGAGCGCTTGTGCGACCTGGACGAGGCAACCGGGGTTCGCGCTCGCGTAGGCGTCCGGCTCGGTCGCCAGGACATGGCCGGCCTTCCGGTCGCCCAGGTCGCGAGCCGCGGCGGGCTGCGTGACGTTGTAGATCCCGGCCGAGCCGCAACAGATGTCCTGCTCTGCGGGCTGGACGACGCGGAGGCCCGGGATCCGCTCGAGCAGCGGCATCCAGGCGGCCGGGAGCCGCTGCGCGTGCCGGAGGTGGCACGAGTCCTGGTAGGCGACGGTCAGGTCGAGCGGGTGGAGCTCCGGCAGCTCCGCGGCTCGCAGGGCCTCCGTCACATCCAGCGCAGGGAGCCCTTTCTCCTTCAGGTGCGAGCCGCAGCCGGAGGCATTCACCACGATCGTGTCGAGGCCGTCGAAGCTCTGACGGAGGCGTTCGGTGAAGCGCGCCGACTCGTCCGCGCGCCCAGCGTGCGCCGACAGCGCGCCGCAGCAGCCCTGCGGCGGCGCGACGACCTCGTGGCCCGCCGCGGCGAGCGTTCGGGCCGTCGCCGCGTTCACCTCGCCGAAGACGACCGACTGGACGCAGCCCGTGAGCAGCCCCACGCGCCCTCGACCGCCCGTTGCTTCGACACGAGGCGTGACCGGCGGCGGCTGCTCGGACGAGCTCCAGCGCGGCGCGAGGTCGAGCATCGGGCGCGCCCACGCAGGCGTCGGGAGGCGCCGCCCGAGCGGCGCCAGGCGCAGCGCCCAGCGCATCCGCCGGGGGTACGGGAGCGTCGCGAACAGCAGCCGGCGCTGGAGCCGCTCGGCCCGCGGGCGCTCGTGTCGATCCTCGACCGTCGCGCGCGTCTCCTCGATCAGCAGGTCGTAACGCACTCCCGACGGACAGCTCGTGACGCACGCCATGCAGCCGAGGCAGCGGTCGAAGTGCTCCGTGACGGTCGGGCTCAGCGCGAGCGTGCCCTGCGCCGTCTTCTCCATCAGCTGGATCCGGCCGCGCGGCGAGTCCATCTCCTCGTTCCAGAGGAGATACGTCGGGCAGGTCGGGAGGCAGAACCCGCAGTGGACGCACGCTCGCGTGAGCTCCTCGATCACGCGAGCACCCCCGCCGGGTCGAGGCGCGCCTTCAGCGCGCGATGCAGGCTGCGCGCGGCCGCCGGGGGGACGCCGCCGACGCGATGCGGGACGTAGGCGATCCCCGCCGCAGGACGAACGACGGCCTCTGAAAGGGTCGAGAGCACGTTCCCGAGGCCAGCGGGCGCGAACGCGAGGCGACCGAGCGCGCGCGCCTGACGCTCGCGCGCGTCCTCCCAGACGCCCGCGTCTCCGGGAGCACCACCGACGAGCGCGCGGGCGGCGTCCATCTGCGCGGCGACGGCACCGTCGCGGCCCTCGAAGAGCACCGCCACGCGTCCCGGATGGTGGACGTCGAGGGCGCTCGGTTGGAGCTGCGAGCGCCGCAGGGCCTGCACGACGCCGGCGGGATCGTCGGCGTCGACGACGAGCGTCGCCGCGGCGGCCGGGAGCGGATGGAGGCGCAGCGAGACGCGGGCGATAAGCGCCAGCCGGCCCTCCGAGCCGCAGACGAGCTTGCCGAGGTCGTAGCCCGCGACGTTCTTCACCACCTTGCCGCCCGAGCTCGCGACAGTTCCGTCGCCGAGCACGAGCGTCACCCCGAGGACGAGGTCGCGCGGCGTGCCGAAGCGGTGGGAGAGCGGGCCCGAGAGGCGCGCCGCCAGGCACGCGCCGACGGTGGGGTCGCCGGGCGGGTCGAGCGAGAGCCGCTGGCCGGCGGGGGCGAGTGCCTTCTGCAGCGCCGAAAGCCTGATGCCGGCCTCGACCGTGCAGGTGAGATCGCCGGCCTCGTGCTCGAGGATGCGATCGAGGCCATCGGTGAGGAGATCCTCTCCGATCCGAATGCGCCGGCCCGATGCCGACGCCGCGGCGACGATCGTCGCCGCCTCCTCGATGGTGCCGGGGCGCATCAGAAGCGCTCCGCGAGCCCGAGCCGCTCGAGCGGATGGGCGCGATACGGGCCGGGGACCTCGCCGCAGAGGCGGGGCGTGGGGATCACCTTGCCGGGATTGGCGATCCCGTCGGGATCGAACGCACGACGGACACGCTCGAAGGCCTCGAGGTCGCGCTCGGAGAACATCGACGGCATCGCACAGGCCTTGTCAACGCCGATCCCGTGCTCGCCTGTCAGCGATCCGCCTGCGTCGACGCACGCGGCGAGGATCGCGTCGGCGAGCGTCTTCGCGCGCTCGTAGTCACCCTCGACGGCCGCGTCGTACAGCACGAGCGGGTGGAGGTTGCCGTCGCCGGCGTGGAAGACGTTGCCGACGCGGAGCCCGTGCTCCGCCGAGAGCTGGTCGATCCGGCGGAGGACCGCCGGCAGCTTGGTACGCGGGACGACGCCGTCCTGCACGTAGTAGTCGGGCGACACGCGGCCCATCGCCGCGAAAGCGCCCTTGCGACCCTTCCAGAGCAGCGCTCGCTCGTCGGCGTCGCGGGCCGTGCGGATCTCGAAGGAGCCCGCCGCGCGGCAGATCGCGTCGACCGCCGCGACGTCCTCCTCGACCTGCGCCGCGACGCCGTCGAGCTCGACGAGCAGCA
>DASTKF010000310.1:0-2023 GCA_035716065.1 Gaiella sp. | reverse complement strand
GCGCCGTGGAGATGCCCTGCGTGATCCCGCCGTGAACCTGGCCGTCGACGATCAGCGGGTTGACGACCTTGCCGACGTCGTCGACCGCGACATAGCGGACGAGCCGTGCGTCGCCGGTCTCGGTGTCGACCTCGACGACCGACGCGTGCGCGCCGCCGGGCCACGAGAAGTTCGGCGGGTCGTACGTCGCCGTCGCCTCGAGCCCGGGCTCCATCCCCTCCGGCAGGTCGTGCGCGGCGAACGCCGCCCAGGCGGCCGCCGCCAGGGTCATCTCCTTGTCGGGCGAGCCCTTCACGGTGAAGGTGCCGCTGTCGTACTCGAGGTCCTCGGCCGCGACCTCGAGTGAGTGCGCGACGATCTGGCGCGCCTTGTCGATCACCTTGTCCGCGGCGTACGTCAGGGCGACGCCGCCGACGGGCAGGCTGCGACTTCCGTACGTGTCGAGCCCGGCGTGCGAGATCGACGTGTCGCCGTGGAGCACCTCGACCGCGTCGATGTCGCAGCCGAGCTGGTCGGCGACGATCTGGGCCCACGACGTCTCGTGGCCCTGGCCGTGCGGCGAGGTACCGGTGATGACCTGGACCGAGCCGGTGGGTAGGTAGCGGATCGTCGCCTGCTCCCAGCCGCCCGCCGCGTAGCGGATCGCGCCGAGGATCCGGGAGGGCGCGAGGCCGCACATCTCGTGGTACGTCGAGAAGCCGACGCCGAGCTGCTTCGCGCTCTTGTTGTCGCGCCGCTTCGCCTGCTCCGCGCGGAGGGCGTCGAGGTCGAGCAGCTCGAGCAGCTTGTCGAGCGACGCGCCGTAGTCGCCCGAGTCCACGGTCAGACCGGACGCGAGCGTGTGCGGGAACTCCGCGATGAAGTTCTTGCGTCGCAGCTCGAGCTTGTCCATCCCGAGCTCGTCGGCGAGGGCGTCCATCGTCCGCTCGATCACGTACGTCGCCTCGGGTCGCCCGGCGCCCCGGTAGGCGTCCGTCGGCGTCGTGTTCGTGAACACGCCCTTGAACTCGACGCTGTAGTTCGGGATCGCGTACGGCCCCGAGTAGATCCACGCGCCGAGCAGGGGGATCCCCGGCGTGACGAGCTGGAGGTAGGCCCCCATGGCGGCGCTGACGCGGGCGCGGCAGTGCGTGATCGTGCCGTCCTTCGTCGCGGCGAGCGTG
This sequence comes from Gaiella sp., assembly GCA_035716065.1. Lineage (GTDB taxonomy): Bacteria > Actinomycetota > Thermoleophilia > Gaiellales > Gaiellaceae > Gaiella. The sequence continues at coordinate 860 of DASTKF010000310.1, read as the reverse complement.
TACTCGGTGACGAAGTCGCGGCCGTGGATCGTCGCGACGTAGTTTTCCGAGCGCTCCTCCGTCCACTTCACCGGCCGGTCGAGGCGGCGCGCGAGCGCCAGCGCGAGCAGGTCCTCGGCGTAGACGTCGAGCTTCGACCCGAAGCCGCCGCCCACGTCCGGCGCAACGACACGGACCTTCGTCTCGCTCAGCCCGAGGGTCGCGGCCGCGAGGAGCCGCAGGATGTGCGGAATCTGGGTCGCGGCGTAGAGCGTCAGGTCGCCGGTCGGCCCCGGGACGGCGAGCACCGTACGCGGCTCCATCGCGTTCGGGATCAGCCGCGGCTGATAGTAGGTGCGCGTCACGACGACCTCGGCGTCCTCGAGCTTCTGCCCGGTCGCGTCGGTATCGAGCGTCCAGACGTAGCACTCGTTCGTTCCGAGGTCGGGATGCGCGAGCGTCGCGCCGTCGGCGAGCGCCGATGCGACGTCGACGATCGCGTCCAGCGGCTCGTAGTCGACCTCGACGAGCTCTGCCGCGTCCTTTGCTTGCGCGCGCGTCTCGGCGATCACGACGGCGACGCCGTCGCCCTGGTAGCGCGCCGTGTCGGTGAGCGGGTAGTGCGGGGGGTTCTTCATGTCCTCGGTGACCGGCCAGGCGCACGGCATCGCCGCCTTCCAGTCGTCCTGCAGGTCGGCGGCCGAGAACGCAGCGACGACGCCGTCGGCCTTCCGCGCCGCGTCGAGATCGACGCTCGTCACGCGGGCGTGTGCGTACGGGCTGCGGACGACGACCATGCTGACCGTTCCCGCCGGGGCCATGTTGTCGACGTACGTGCCCTGGCCTGTGAGGAGCGAGGCGTCCTCCCGGCGCTTGACCGG
>DASTKF010000309.1:0-6318 GCA_035716065.1 Gaiella sp. | reverse complement strand
GCCGCGTCCGCGTCGACAAGGAGCTGTACGGCGACGTCTTCCGCAAGGCGCCGAAGCTGACGCCGCTCGAGGCGCGTGCGATCCGGCTCGCGATCGAGTACGTCGGGCCGACGATCGCCGCCGAGGCGGACACGCCGCTCGTGCGCGTGCGCCGCAAGCTCGACGAGACCTTCGGCCAGTTCGAGCTGGCGTCGCCCGCGGCGACCCGGGCCGGCGAGGACGAGGAAGCCCTCGTGCGCGTGCTCTCGGACGGCGCGGAGAAGCGCCGGCTCGTCGAGCTCGAGTACCTGAAGGAGGGCGACGAGGAGCCGACGACGCGGCTCGTCGAGCCGTACACGATCGAGCGCGAGCTGCCCTTCTGGCGCGTCCACACGTGGGATCGGACGGTCGACGGGCCGCGCACCTATCGGCTCGACCGCATGCGCTCCGCACGCCTGACGCGTGACCGCTTCGAGCCACGGGACGGCTTCGACCCGAACTACCTCGTCGAGCCGGCCATCGGCCTGCTCTGGCACGCGCCGCCGATCGCCCGGTGGAAGCTGGAGCGCGGCGCACGGGGGCTGACGGACCGGTCGGCCGTCTCGGACGTCACGTTCAAGACGGAGGAGTGGCTCCTCTCCGAGGTGCTCGCCGACCGCGGCGAGACCGTCGTGCTCGAGCCCGCGTCGATGCGGCGTGCCGTGGGCGCACGCGCCAAGGCGCTCCAGACGGAGCTCGGGCTCAGCGCGCGACGGAAGCGGACGGCAGAGAAAGCCTGAACAGCCCGCCCGGGCCGGGCTCCGGCCCGAGCTCGAGCGACCCGCCGTGCGCCTCGGCGATCGTCCGCGCGACCCAGAGGCCGAGCCCGCTCGACCCGGCCCCGCTCACGCCACGTGCGAAGACGTCGACCGCCGGGTCGACCCCCGGCCCGTCGTCCGCCACGTCGACGACGACCACCCCATCGTGCTCGCCGGCGCGGATCGTGACGCTCGAGCCGTGGCGCAGCCCGTTCGCAACGAGATTCGAAAGCACCTGGCGCAGGCGTGTCGGGTCTCCCTCGACCGTCGGCCGGCCCGCAACGCTGACATCGACCCGATCCGCGACGAGCTCCGAGACCAGCGCCCCGACGTCGACCCGCTCGACTCGGAGGGAGAGGAGCTCGGGGTCGGTGAGGATCCGCTCGATGTCGCGGCCCGCCGCGACGCCCAGCGCCAGGATCCGGCGGCGCTCCGGCACGTCGTGCACCGCGGAGGCCGCTTCGGCGAGGGCGACGAGCGCTGCGACCGGGCTCCGCAGCTCGTGCGCGACGATCCGGAGGTCGGGGCGTGGCTTCAGCCTCGCCTCCCTTCGTTCGACGCCTGTGTGGCCGGCGGGGGAAGCGCGCGCTCGGCGGCCGCCCGCAGCGCGGGATCGGGGTCATCGAGATACGGCGTCCCAAGCCCGCAGGAGGCAGCGTCCCCGTTCCCGGCGGCGACCAGCGCGTTCCTCCGGAGCCACCGGGGATCGTTCTTCGGCACGTAGAGCCGCTCGAGGTTGGCGACGAGCTCCTCGCCGTCGCTGCCCAGCCAGTGCGCCAACGAGACCACGGGGGTGGCGTCGTCGGGCAGGGACTCGTGAGCGCGCCGCTTCTCGACGCCGCGGTTCCACGGGCACACGTCCTGGCAGATGTCGCAGCCGTACACGCGGTCCTCCAGGGCGTCCATCACGTCGTCCGGCATCTCCCCCGCCGTCTGCGTCCAGTAGGAGAGGCAGCGCGTCGCGTCAAGCACGCCGGGCTCGTCGTCCGAGAGGGCTCCGGTCGGACACGCATCGATACACAGCGTGCAGCTGCCGCAACCGGCGTCGAGCGGCGGGGTCGACTCGATCTCGACGTCGCTCACGAGCGTTCCGAGCACGACCCACGAACCGTGCGTGCGGGTGATCAGCATGGTGTTCTTGCCGATGAACCCGACACCCGAGCGCTCGGCGCCGGCCCGGTCGACATGCTGGTTGGCGTCCACGAGCACCCGGTAGGTGCCGCCGAGCCGACGGCCGAGCAGGTCGAGGCGCTCGCGCAGGAGCGCATAGTGGTCACGCCAGGCATACCGCGGGAGGCGGCCCTGGCCCGGGGCAGCTTCCGGGCCCGGGACGTAGTAGCAGAGCGCCGCGGAGACGACGGTGCGCGCGCCCTCGAGCTGCGTCTCCGGATGGCAAGAGACCTCCGGCTGCGCCATCGTGAAGCGCATCGTCCCGAACAGGCCTCGCTCCCGCCGCTCGCGGATGTGCCGCTCGGTCTCCTCGTACGGCGCGGCCGGTGCCGCCCCGACGACGTCGAGCCCGAGCTCCTCACCCAGTTGCCGCAGCTCGTCGGCGGTCATGCGAGGATCGTGCCATGCTCGCCGCCCGGATCCACGAGGATGGGGGCCCGGAGGTGATCCGGGTCGAAGAGGCTCCCGACCCGGTTGCCGGCCCGGGAGAGGTGCTTGTCCGCCTCCGCGCTGCGTCGCTCAACCACCTCGACGTCTGGGTGCGGAAGGGGCTGCCATCGGTGCCGAAGCCCCGGATCCTCGGCGCAGACGGCGCCGGCGTGGTCGAGGCGCTCGGCGAGGGCGTCGACGGCCTCTACGTGGGACAACGGGTCGTCCTCAACCCCGGCCTCGAGCACGGCGACACGATCACCGTGATCGGCGAGCATCGCGACGGCACGCACGCCGAGCTGATCGCGATCGCGGATGCGCAGGTCTTTCCGCTCGACGACGGGCTGTCGTTCGAGGTCGCGGCTGCCTTCCCGCTCGTGTACGAGACCGCCTACCGGATGCTCGTCACGCGCGCAGCGGTGCAGGAGGACGAGTGGGTGTTGATCTGGGGCATCGGCGGCGGCGTCGCAACCGCTGCTTTCGAGATCTGCCGTGCCCTCGGCGTGCGGACGATCGTCACGTCGAGCGACGACGACAAGCTGGCCCGCGCGGTCGAATGGGGCGCCGATGTCGGCGTCAACCACGCGAAGGCGGACGTCGTGGCCGCGGTGCGCGAGACGACGGGCAAAGGCGTCGACGTCGTCGTCGAGACGGTCGGCGAGGCGACCTGGGCGAGGTCGCTCGCCGCGGTGCGCCCGTTTGGCCGCATCGTGGTCTGCGGCGCGACGAGCGGGCCGAATCCCCCGGCACAACTCCACCGGTTCTGGTGGAAGCAGCTCACCGTGATGGGCTCGACGATGGGGACGAGGGACGACTTCCTCGGTGCGTACGACCTCGTGCGCAGCGGCCGCGCCGGGGTCCACGTCGATCGCGTCTACCCGCTGGCCGAGATCGCCGCGGCGCACGAGCGCCTCGAAGCCGGCGAGCAGCTGGGGAAGATCGTGCTGGTCATGCCTGAGAAGGGATCCTGATCCCTTCTCAGGCATGACCCCGCCGCTCGTCCCGAGCGGGGGACTGGCACCGTGGGTGCCTGTCCCCAGCGGCGCGCCGGGGTGTGTTACCGAGCCGTCCGCGCCAACCGTCACTGGGGTCAGGCACCTGACGGTGCCAGACCCCGGTACTCCGCTACGGTAGGGCCATGGTCACGAAGGACGACGTCGTCGAGGCGCTGCACGGTGTCGAGGACCCGGAGCTCGGGATGGACATCGTCGAGCTCGGCCTCTACTACGACGCCGAAATCGAGGGCGAGCACGTCAAGATCGTGCACTCCCTCACGTCGATGGGCTGCCCCGCCGGGCCGATGATCCAGGAGTCGATCCACGAGGCGGTCGCCGCGCTGCCGGGTGTCGAGCAGGTCGAGGTCGAGCTGACCTTCGACCCACCCTGGACGCCCGACCGCATGTCGGACGACGCGAAGTTCATTCTCGGCTTCGGATAGCCCTGCCGGCGAGCGCGCCCCACTCCGACCAGGTCAGGATTTCCAGATCCGGGCGGGGCGGATCGTCGAGCATGGCGAGATACTCGAGCAGGTGACCGTCGGGGTCGCGGAAGTACACAGCGGCCGCGGGCATCCAGGCGATGACGCTCGGCTCCGTCGTCTCGGTCGCGAAGAACGAGAGGGGCGTCACGCCTGACGAGCGAAGGCGGTCGCATGCCCCGAGGACGTCCGCGATCGCCGTCTTGAAGGCGATGTGGAGTGAGACTCCGAGGGGAGCGGATCCGAGCGCCCAGAGGCCGAGCATCGCCTCTCCCGGCTCGCCGATCCAGAGGAGAGCCGCGCCGCGTTCCGGTGTCTCGAAGGCAACGGACAGACCGACGACATCCCGGTAGAAGGCGACGGCGCGGTCGAGGTTGCTCACCGTCAGGTGCGCCTCGAACAAACCGCTCACCGGGATCGGCTCGGCAGCGACTTCGGGCGCGGTGGCCCGGCCGCGAGCGACGCCAGCCGTGCTCACCGACGTACCCCTGCATCCCGCGGCGGAGAGCGTCTGCCGAACGTCGTGGGGAGATGGGCAAACGGGTGGTGGAAGGCCTCGAGCGCGTCCTCGCTCGAGACGACGAACGCGAGCCGCTCCTCGGACGCCGGTTGCCAGACCTCGATGCTCGTACTGTTGTCGTCGGCGCGCCAGTAGAGGGTGACCTCGATGCCTCCGCTCACGCGGCGGGCGAGCTCGCGGCGAGAACGGATGGCCGTCGCGGGGCTCATCGTGGGCGGCTCCGCCCGGGCAGCTTCGCTGCGAGGACGTCGACGTGCTCGAGAATCGGAGGCTCGGCGAGCAACTCGCTCGCTCTCTGGCTCAGGGCTGCGGCGACCGGCCCTTCGAGGTGCGCCTGTCGGCCTGCCTGGTCGGGAAAGACGTCGACGATCGCGAACGTCGACTCCCCCGTCCTGATCGCGAACCAGGCGATGGTTTCGGGCTCATCCTGTACGAGCGGCAACGCGTCCACGAGGAACGACGCGAGCGCTTGTTCCTTGCCGGCTATCGCTCCTAGTCTGACCATGAGGCCGGTGGTGACCATTCGGTGCTCCTTCTCGTCGGTGTCTTCGTCCGTCGAGAGTCGCAGCCGCGGCTGTGCGAGAGCTGACTGGCCGCTCATTCGCCGCGGTCGCGCTGCCGGTGCTCGCTGCGGTCGCGAATGAGCGCGAGCACGTACAAGCGCTCGTTTCCCCCGCCGAAGGCCCAGAGCGTCATCTCCGTCGGCAGGTAGTGGCCCGACTTCGTTCGGCAGGTGAGCGTGATTGTCGAGCGGTGGCCGTCACGAAGCACCCGGCTCACGAGGTCCTGCAGCTGCGGCAGCTCGCCGGGATGGATGCTGGAGATCGGCGTGACGAGCAGCTCCTCGAGCGTGTACCCGAGCAGGCCGCGCCCGGCCGGGTTGGCCGCGAGAAACCGATCCTCGAGCGGGTCGAGGACGAACGCTGCATCGCTTGCCTGGTCGAGGAGCTCCTCGAAGCGGGGGTCGTTGCTCCTCCACGGGTCGCCAGGCGCCTCCGGTCGACCGCGTCGCCGCTACGCCTCGAGGATGCCGTCGACGTAGAGATCGACCTTCTCGGGGTAGAAGCTGAGCAGCCCGGCGACCTTCTGGCTCTCAGGGAGCGGAGTTCGGTACGACCAGGCCACGTCGGCACGCACCTCATTCCCGACGCGAAGCGACCAGTACTCGGCCACGCCTTTGTACGGGCAATGGCTCACCGTCTCGCTCGGCGTCAGCAGATCCATGCGGACGTGCGTCTTCGGGAGGTAGTAGCGCGTCCGAAGGCCGGTCTCGAACAGGAGCGTCGGCTTCGTCGTCTCCGCGATCGTCTCCCCGCCTGTCTCGATGCTGACGTGGCGCGAGCTCGGGAGGATGTCGACGCGGGTGTACGGGTCGCGGGGGTGCGTGAACACCTGCTCGTCCTCCTCGAACCACGCGTCCATCGCATCCCACTCGAGTCGGATCGCGTCGCGGAGCTCTTCGAAGGGAGACTGTCCGTACCGAAGCGCGGCGCCGGCCGCCTCCTTCCCGCCCGCGTGGACGGTGAACGTCTCTGCGTCCCCGCGGCTCGGTGAGTGGACGACGCCGCCGTCCGGCGAAAGGAGCTCCATGCGGACGTCGGCGTCCGGGACATAGTAGGCGGGGTAGGCAGGCTTCTCCCAGACGAGTAGCGGCCGGGTGGTGTCCGCGACCACGGCGCCGCCGAAGTACACGCGGAGGCGCTTCTCCCCGTGCTCGACGCGCACGCGTCCACGTTGCCGTGTCGTGCTTCCGGTTGGGACCTTCATGCTTCCTCCTGCGTTCGCGCTGACCATTGCGCAGCGAGCGTGCCGTGAACACCTGTGCGGGAGCTGTGTCGTGGCTCAGTCGCCGGGCTCGCGCTGGCGGTGCTCGCTTCGGTCATGGACGAGTGCGAGGAGGTGGACGTGCCCCTTCCTCTCGAATGCGTAGAGCGACATCTCGGTCG
>DASTKF010000308.1:0-4786 GCA_035716065.1 Gaiella sp. | reverse complement strand
CAGGAGGTCGAATGGGACTTCCGGCTCCCGCGCGTCGCCTCGATCAACGCCTCGGGCCACAAGTATGGGCTCGTCTATCCGGGCGTCGGCTGGGTCGTGTGGCGCGATGCGGACGCGCTGCCGGAGGACCTCATCTTCTGGGTCAACTACCTCGGCGACAACATGCCGACGTTCGCGCTCAACTTCTCGCGCCCCGGCGCGCAGGTCGTGGCGCAGTACTACAACTTCCTCCGTCTCGGCTTCGACGGGTATCGGAGGGTGCACGGCTACGCGCGGGACGTGGCGACGCGCCTCGCGGACAGGATCGCCGAGGTCGGCCCGTTCGAGCTCTTGACGCGCGGCGACGAGCTGCCGGTCTTCGCGTTCCAGCTCGCCGACGACGTCGACAACTTCACCGTCTTCGACGTCTCGAACGCCCTGCGCGAGCGCGGCTGGCAGGTCCCCGCCTACGCGTTCCCCGCGAATCGCACCGATCTCGAGGCGCTCCGGGTGGTCGTCCGGCGGGGCTTCACCCACGACCTCGCCGACCTACTCGTCGCGGACCTCGAACGGCAGCTGCCGCGGTTGCAGCGCCAGCCCGAGCCCGTGCACGACGCCCGGAGCGGCACCGGCTTCGCCCACTGATTTCCGTGTGCCGCTGGCTCGCATACTCCGGCTCGCCGGTCTCCCTGGAAGAGCTGCTCTACAAGCCGGCACACTCGCTGATCGACCAGAGCCTCCACTCGAGGCTCGGGGTCGAGACGACCAACGGCGACGGGTTCGGCGTCGCCTGGTACGGCGAGGAGGACGCACCGGCCGTCTTCAAGAGCGTCGAGCCGGCCTGGAACGACCGCAACCTTCGGGAGCTGGCGCCGCACATCCGCTCCGGCCTCGTCTTCGCCCACATCCGCGCGTCGACCGGGACGCCGGTGCAGCAGACGAACTGCCATCCGTTCCGCCACGGCAACTGGCTGTGGATGCACAACGGCGCGATCGCCCGGTTCCACGACGTCAAGCGCGACCTCCTGCTCGCCGTCGACCCGTCGCTCTATCCCGACCTCGAGGGATCGACCGACTCGGAGGCGTTCTTCTTTCTCGCGCTGACCCTCGGCCTCGAGGACGACCCGCCCGGCGCCGTCGAGCGGGCAGTCGGGATGATCGAGCACGTCGGCCGCAATCACGGCATCACCCATCCGATCCAGATGACGGTCGCGACGACCGACGGCCGGAGCGTCTGGGGGTTCCGGTACTCGAGCGAGGGGACGTCACGGTCGCTGTTCTTCTCGACGCGGGTGGACACGCTCCGAGCGCAGTACCCCGACAACCCGGTGCTGCACCAGCTGTCCGACGAGTCGCGTCTCGTCGTCTCCGAGCCGCTCGGCGACCTCGAGGGCGCGTGGAACGAGGTGCCCGAGTCGAGCTACGGCGTCGTCCAGGACGGGCAGGACGAGCTGCGACCCTTCACGCCGCACGCGCCGTCGTAGGATCGTCCGTTGAACACACACCGAGACGACCCCGTCGACCAGCAGGCCGCCGGGCACCAATGGGGCATGATTGGAGGCGGACGATGACGAGAGCGCTGTGGCTCATCCTGATCGGGTGCGTCCTTGCCGCGGGAGCGGTCCTGGTCGCGATCATCGGCAACAACGGCGGTCAGTCGCAGGCGAGCGCACAGCAGAGCTTCTGCTCGAGCGTCGACACGCTGCAGTCGTCGGTAAGCAACCTCCTCGGGCTGAGCCCCACATCGGCCTCGAAGGACGACTACGAGAACGCTCTGGATCATGTCGAGAGCGACTGGGATGCGGTCGAGGACGATGCGTCCGACCTGGCCGACGTCACGACCGACCAGCTCGAAGACGCCTGGGACTCGTTCGACTCGGCGCTGGACGGCGTGGCGGACGACGCGTCGGTGAGCGACGCCCTGAGCGAGATCGCAGCGGCCGGGAAGACGTTCGCCTCGTCGGTCGCCTCGACGCTCAGCGGGCCTGACTGCTCGTAGGCCGGACGGGCCCATGAGCTGGGGCACCCGCTTCCGCATCCGCCAGTTCGTCCGGGGGAGTCTCTGGCTCGTCCCGGTCGTGGGCGGCCTCACGGGAGCGCTGCTCGGGCTCGCGGCTGCCGAGAGCCGCGCGTACTTCGAGGTCCCCGATGCCTGGACGTACTCGGCCGGGACGGCACAGGCCGTGCTGGCGTCGGTGGTGAGCGCGAGCGTCGGGCTGACCGGGTTCGTCGTCACCGTCGGCGTCCTGATCGTGCAGATGGCGACCGGAACGTTCTCGGCGCGCTACATGCGGATCTTCTACCGCGACGGGCTGCTCAAGGCCGTGCTCGCCGTGCTGGTCGGCACGCTGACGTTCTCGTACTCGCTGCTGCGGCGCGTCGAGGAGGGCTCGGTGCCGAGCCTCGGCGTGACTCTCGCCGGGTTCTTCCTCGCGACCGGAGTGCTCCTCTTTCTCGTCTTCCTCAACCGCTCCATCCACCGGCTGCGCCCCGTGGCCGTCACCGCCCTGGTTGCGCGTGCCGGCCGGAACTCGTTCCGCGACCTCCTACGCGATGTCGAGGAGGCGGATGCACCCGTGCACGTGCTGGACGGCTACGCCTCCGAGGTCCCTCCGACGCTCGTCGTCCCGAGCCTCCACGCGGGCGCCGTCCAGGCCCTGAACGCGCGCGGGCTCACGCGCTTCGCGCACGAGAGGGACTGTCTCGTCGTCGTCCGGCCCGCGGTCGGCGACTTCGTGCCGGAGGGGGCGGTGCTCTTCGAGGTCTACGGCGGGCAGGGGCTCGACGACGCAGCGACCCGCAGCCTGCAGTCGATGATCGTGCTCGGTGTCGAGCGAACGATCGAGCAGGATCCCGCCTTCGCGATCCGCGTGATGGTCGACATCGCGATCCGGGCGCTGTCGCCGGCCGTCAACGACCCCACCACGGCCGTGCAGGTCCTGGACCACCTCGGGGAGACGCTCAGGCTGCTGGGAACGAGGGGGCGGCCCGCGCGGGGCGTGGACGGCGCTCCCGTGAGCTCCCCTGCTCTCGTCGTGCGCGCTCGGAGCTGGGAGGACATCGTCGAGCTGGCCTTCACCGAGATTCGCCAGTACGGCGGCTCGTCCGTCCAGGTCGTCAGGCGGCTGCGGGCCCTGCTCCGGGACCTGCGCGAGCGGGTGCAGCCCCAGTACCGAGGCGCGGTCGACGACGAGCTCGCCCGGCTCGACGCGACGGTCGAGGAGCACTGGCGGGACAGCGTCGACCTCGAGCGCGCGCGTACAGCGGACGGCCAGGGCATCGGCGGCCCGACCTCGCGGAGCACTGCGGCACCGAAGACGTGACGACCTGAGATACCGTCCGGCCGCAGTCGGATGTTCTTCAGGCTCGAAAGCTGGGAGCTGTGGCTCGTCGTCTTCGCCATCGTGGGCGGGATCGCGGCGCTCGGCGTGCTGGCCGGTCGCTATCTGCGCCGCCATTCCGAGCGCTACCGCGAGCCGATCGGCACGCTGCAGGGAGCCTTGCTCGGCCTCGTCGGGCTCATCCTCGCCTTCGGCCTCACGCTCGCCGTGGGCCGTTATCAGGATCGCCGCGCAGACGTCGTCGACGACGCCAACACGATCGGGACCGCATATCTGCGCGCACAGACCATTGCCGAGCCGCCGCGAACCCCGTCGCTCGCGCTGCTGCGCGACTACAACGACCTCGCCATCCGTCTCACGGTGGCGATCCCGGGCACGGCGGCGCAGCGGGTGACGGTCGTCGAGCAGGGACGGATCCAGCAACGGCTCTGGCGCCTCGCGGGCGAAGCGATGAACGCGCGGCCGCGCGACAGCGCGCCGCGGCTCTATCTGGACAGCCTCAACTCGATGATCGACCAGCAGACGGTGCGGTTGGCCGGCCTCAACAACCGCGTCCCGAACGCCGTGCTCGCGCTCGAGCTGTTCGGCGCGGCGCTCGCACTCGGGCTGCTCGCGCTGTACATGTCCATGATCGGCCGGGGGCTCGTGCCGGTCGTGACGGCCGCGGTCCTGGTCAGCCTGCTCGTCCTCGTCACCTTCGACCTCGACCGGCCCACGCGCGGGCTGATCACCGTGCCCGCCACGCCTCTCGTCGCGGAGCAGGCGACCATGCGCCTGCCGCCTGCGGCCCCGGCACCGCCCTGAGGGCTCGTCAGGTGCGCTGTTCTGCGAAGACGTCGTGCGCCTGCGTCCAGTCCGTGCTCCCGTCGTAGAGCTCCCACACGTCGTCGTCGAACGGGGCGGGTCTCGCCCTGCAGGGAGCGCGTCTGCGGGTGCAGGACGGTGCCGAGGACGACCGGTGCGGCTCTACAGCCGCTCGAGCAGGTGGTCGCCCACCCGGAGCGCGTTCGCCATCGCCGTGAGCGCCGGATTGACGGCGCCGATCGACGGGAAGAAGCTCGTGTCGGCCACGTACAGATTGTCGAGCTCATGCGCCTTGCAGCTCACGTCGAGCACCGAGGTCGCCGGGTCGGTTCCGAAACGGCACGTCCCCGCCTGGTGCGCGCAGCCGGCGATCCGGATGTCGTTCTTCATGTACGCGAAGCGGTGGCTGAGGTGGTCCGGGTTCGGCTTGAACATCGTGAAGATCTCTTCCCCCGCCTCGACCAGGACGATGCGTGCCTTCTCCTGTTGTCCTGGTCCTTCACCAGGTCCCGGAGCGAGTGCCCCACGGCCGTCGTCTCGAGAAGGCCGGTCGCGAGCTGGTAGAGGAGCGGCTGGAAGGTGTGGTAGTCGTGCCGGTCGACGAGCACGACGTCGACGTCCGCGCCCCCGAGCGCGCGGGCTGCGCCGATGCCGGCGAAGCC
>DASTKF010000307.1:0-2058 GCA_035716065.1 Gaiella sp. | reverse complement strand
GTCGGTGTTGCCCGCCGTGATCTCCTTCGCGTCGTAGTTCTTCCAGACGTGCTGCGGGACGATCCCGTACGAGTAGATGTTCGTCGCCCAGTCGAGGTAGTTCGGCTGGCCCTTGAAGCGGAAGCTGACGACGTTCCCCTTCGTGCCGATGCTCTGGAGACCCGTCTTCCACATCGTCGAGAGCTCGGAGCCTGCGAGCTTCCCGGTCTCGAACGTGAACTTCACGTCCGCGGCGGTGAACGGCTTGCCGTCGTTCCAGGTCACGCCCTTGCGCAGCGTGACGACGTAGGTCGTGCCGACCCACTTGCCGCTCGTGGCGAGCCACGGGATGTACCTGTCCTTGAGCGGGTCGTAACGGAACAGCGTCTCGTAGAGGAGCCCGAGCGTGCCCGTCGCGTTGCCGCTCGAGCGAAGCGGGTTGAACTGGGCAAACGGCCCCCAGGCCGTTCCCGACGTGTACAGCGTCTGGCTCCTCGGCAGGGCGCTCTCTCTGGCGCTCGCGCCCGCGGCGAGGAACGCGCCAACGGCGACCGCGACCACGAGCACGGCCACGCCCACCGATGTCCTCTTGCGTCGAATCGTCATGACGTGCTTCTTCCTCCTTCGCGTACCTGGTCGATGCGTTGGTCTCCGGGCATCGGCGCCCGGACGCCTGTGTCGTTCACGGTCGGTAGCCGGTTCTCACGGGGCCCCGAGCGGATCACCCCCTTCGTGAGACGCCGGAACGGTCTCGAGGTCGGCGGCTCGCTCCGTGGCCGGGATCACGGCAACACCCATCGGGCCGATCGCCCGCGGTGCGAGCACGTCGCCCCCGCCCAGCACCGGCTCGGCGACGATGGGCTCGGCGGAGAGGTTGACGAGGACGGACGTCGTGGAGCCGCCGTGGCGCAACGCGCCGGCGACGATCCGTGGATCCGCGACCGACACCGGGCGGGCGACGCCGGCGCTCTCCGCGAGCGCTGCATACAGCCGCCAGGTGTCCTCCGGGTTGACGCGCGGCGTGCGCGCCGCCATGTGCTCGAGGGGATACGTGCAGAGGACGGTGACTCCGGCTCCGACCGCGTGGCGTAGGAGCGCCGGCCGGCCGCGGCGATCGACGGCGACGACGTCGGCGCCGGCCGTCTCGACTGGGAGGTAGCTTCGCGCGCTCGGGTCTCCGGCGACGGCGAACGTCAGCCTCGTGCCCGCCGCGAGGCCGCCGAGCCCCTCGACGAGCTCGAGCTCGACGACGTCGTCCTCGATCGGGTCGACGAGGCCGTAGCGGAGCCGGTGCCGGACGCCGAACAGCTCGTCGAGCCACGTGATCCACGGCCCGCGCTGGTTGGTTGTCGAGCCCGCGAAGTACGAGACGTACACCGTCGCGCCGCCATCGGCGAGCTGGCGCAAGCGCTCGAGGCCAGGCGCGGTGACGAGCTTGGTGCACGGCGCAAGGTAGAGACGCGCCGTCGCGGGGATCCCGTCGCGCTCGCGCGCGACGGCGACGGGCAGGTCGGCCTCGCGGGCCGCGACGTAGGACTGGAAGAGCCCGTCGCGGAGGTCGTCGCGGTACGCCTGGGTGGTGAAGGGCAGCTCCCGCTCGTAGTGCTCGGGCACGACGAGCGCCACGTCGCCCTTGACCGGCTCGAAGCCCTCGTCTCCGAGCCCCTCGAGCAGCGCGCCGAACTCCGCCATCGCGTGGAGCTGCGGCTTCGGCCGGCCTTCGCGGTCGATGAGGCCGAAGTGCATCTCGAAGGGGTGGTGCCGGTAGGGATCCTCGGCGGCGAGGTCGTCGTAGTCGCAGTTGTTCCAGGCGAGCCAGCCGGTCGCGCCCGCGAGGAGCGTCGTGTGGAGCACCTGGCGGTAGTAGCCGGCGGCGAAGTCGTCGGCCGCGAAGTCCGACGTGACGCCGAACTCCTCGAGCACCACCGGCTTGCCGAAGCCGCCGGCGAGCTCACACGCGAAAGCGGCAGCGAGCGCCTGACGGTGCTCGTCGTCCTGCATCGGGTACGCGTGCGGCCCCACGAAGTCGACGAGCGACACGAGGGCGCGCAGCGAGTAGCCGTTGTCGGCCCCGGAGAT
>DASTKF010000306.1:0-3263 GCA_035716065.1 Gaiella sp. | reverse complement strand
GGGCTTCGCGATCCCCGCAACCCGGGCCGCGACACGTACTCCCGGCTCGAGCAGGAGGCGATCGCGTACGCCGTGAAGCGCGGAGCGGTCGTGGTCGCCGCCGTCGGCAACTCGGACCAGGCGCCTCGGACGCCGTGGCGTTTCGCGAGCTACCCGGCGGCGCTTCCGCATGTGCTCGGGGTGAGCGCGCTCACGCGCGGCGGCGCCTCTCCGGCGTTCTCGAACCGGGACGCCGTGTACAACGACGTGGCCGCGCCGGGCGAGGACATCCTCTCGACGTTCCCGCGATCGCTGACCGGCGAGCGTACCTCCTGCGCCGACCAGGGCTACACGCCGTGCGCGACCGACGAGTTCCGCCCACCCGAGGGAACGTCGTTCGCGGCACCGCAGGCGAGCGCCGTCGCAGCGAACCTCCTCGGCGCGCGGCCGCTGCTCCGCCCCGAGCAGGTGACGGCGATCATCGAGCGGTCCGCGGTCGACTCCAGCGCGCAGACCGGCTGCCGCGCCTGCGCGCCCGGGCGCGACGCCTACACGGGCTGGGGCGCGCTCGACGCGACCGCCGCCATGACGGCGCTCGGCGGGCCGCTACCGCCGCGGGATGCCCACGAGCCCAACGACGACGCAGGCGAGGACGCGTACCGCCTCTACTTCCCCGCCGGCGAGAAGGCGCGGTTCGTGAAGGCGTCGCTCGACTTCTGGGACGACCAAGACGACGTCTACGCCGTCTACTTGCACCCCGGCGAGAAGCTCTACGCCTCGCTCGTGCCGTCGCAGGACGCCAGGGTGGCGCTCGCGCTCTGGCGGGCGGAGACGGTCGCCGTGGCCGATCTCGCGCGGCAGGACCTACGCGTCCGCCTCTCGAACAGGCCGGGCCGCCGCGAGCGGCTCGGCTGGAAGGCCGACCAGGCGGGCTGGCACTTCCTCCAGGCGCGGCTCACCGCGCCGTCTGTCTCACCGGTCGCCTACCGGCTCTCGATCGTCCGCACCCGCTGAGGGAGCTCAGCCGGGGAGCAGCTCGTCGTCGGGAACGTCCCGGATCACGCGGGCGGGGCTGCCGACGACGACCTTCCGGGGAGGCACGTCCTTCGTCACAACGGCGCCCGCGCCGACGAACGCCTCCTCGCCGACCTCGACGCCCGGGCAGAGGATCGCCCCGCCGCCGACACGCGCGCCGCGACGGATCGTCGGCCCCTTCATCAGCTCGAGACGCTTCTCGGTGCGGCCCATGAAGTTGTCGTTCGTCGTCACGACGCACGGCGCGACGAAGACGTCCTCCTCGAGCGTCGAATACGCCGTGACGTAGGCATCCGCCTGGATCTTCGTCCGCGCGCCGATCGTCGTGTCGTTCTCGACGAGCGAGCCGCGTCCGACGACGACGTCGTCGCCGATCGTGACCCGCTCGCGCACACAGGACTGGTCGCCGAGGATCACCCGTGCACCGACGCTCGAGCCGGCGAACACGATCGCCCCGGTCGAGATCACCGTCGCGTCGCCGACGACGGTGGGCGGCAGCGGCTCGCGCTTCGCCGTCGAGCGAGGGGAGAGCGTCGGCTGCTTGCCGACGACGGCGTGCTCGAGCACCTTCACGCCCTCGCCGAGCACCGTGCCGGGATGGACGACGGCCGTCGGATGGATCTCGGCGCTCACGCCGGAGCTCCCGTCCGCAGCGAGGTCGTGAGCCGGTCGAGCGCTCTGACGACGGCCAGCCCGTCGCGCGCCTCGCGGTGGTCTCCGGGACCTTCCTCGACGAGGCGGAGGAAGTGCTGCAGCTCGAGCCGCAGCGGCTCGTCGTTCGGGATCTTCGGGCTCGAGATGTCGCCGGTTCGCGTGCGCCACTCGCCGTAGGTCGACGCGGGCTCCCACGGCGCCTTCTCGTAGACGGTGACCTTCCGCTCGAGCTCCATGTCGTCGAAGACGACCATCTTCTCGCGCCCGACGACCGTCATCCTCCGCATCTTGTGCGGGTCGAGCCACGAGAGATGCATGTGCGCGACCTTGCCGGACGGGAACCGCAGGAAGCAGAAGACGACGTCTTCGATCCCCTTCTGCAGGTAGTCCATGCCGTGTGCGACCGCCTCACTCGGCTCCTCTCCGAGAAGCCAGAGGATCACGGACAGGTCGTGGACGCCGAGCGACCAGAGAGCGTTCTCGTTGGAGCGGATCACTCCGAGGTTCTGCCGGTTGCCGTAGACGCACGCCACCTCGCCGAGCTCGCCGGAGTCGACCAGCTCCTTCACCCTGCGGAGCCCGGGGTGGTAGAGCAGCAGGTGACCCGGCATGAGGGCGAGGTCGCGCGCCTCGGCGAGCGCGACCAGCTCCTCCATCTCCTCTCCCCGCATCGCGGGCGGCTTCTCGACGAAGACGTGCTTCCCGGCTTCGAGCGCCTGCTTCGCAAGGTCGTAGTGCGTGGGGACGGGCGTCGCGATCACGATCGCCTCGACGGTGTCGTCGGCGACGAGGTCGTCGAACGCGCCCGTCACGCGCGCGCCCGGGTAGCGCTCGGCGTACTCGGCGCGACGTCCCGCGTCCGTGTCGCAGATCCACGCGAGGTCGGCCAGCTCACCGACGACGCGGACGACGTTCTTCCCCCACCCGCCGACGCCCGCATGGGCGACGCGGGTCAAAGCTTCCAGACCTTCTCGCTCGTGATCCCGGCGCGGCCGGTCGCGTTGCGGAAGTCGACGACGAGCTGTGCGTCCTCGACGAGCCGCCCGTAGTCGATGCCGGAGTGGGCGGTGGCGATCACGACGGCGTCGTACTCGCTGGGAGCAAGCGGTACGGAGTTCATGGCCAGGCCGTTGGTGGCGAAGGACGGGACGTGGGGATCGTGGTAGGCGACCGTCGCTCCGCCGATCCGGAGCAGCTCGATCACCTTCACCGCGGGTGACTCGCGCCAGTCCGAGATGTCCGCCTTGTAGGCGATCCCGAGCACGAGGACCCGCGCGCCCGCAAGCGACTTCTGCGCGCCGTGGTTGAGCGCCTGCGAGACGCGCGAGCGGCAGTAGTAGGGCATGTTCTGATTGACCTCGCCGGCGAGCTCGATGAACCGTGTCGCGAAGTCGTACTCGCGCGCCTTCCACGTGAGGTAGAACGGGTCGATCGGGATGCAATGCCCCCCGAGGCCCGGCCCCGGCTGGAAGGCGGCGAACCCGAACGGCTTTGTCGCAGCCGCGTCGACGACCTCCCAGATGTCGATCTCCATGCGGTCGCAGAGCTGCGCGAGCTCGTTGACGAGCGCGATGTTGACCGACCGGTAGATGTTC
>DASTKF010000305.1:0-5621 GCA_035716065.1 Gaiella sp. | reverse complement strand
ACCCGAGGATCTCGCACGGATGAGCAGTCCGGGGCTCGAGCCGCGCGAGCCGCCCGTGCTCGCGGCAGAAGCGGTCGCCGACGCCATCGGTCACTGGACGGCCATGCCGCGCCAGCGGCTCTCGTTCCTCGGCAAGTGGCGGAACCCGATCGGCCTGATCGGAGCCGGGATCGTCCTCTTCAACGTCTTCGTGGCGGTGTTCGGGAAGTACATCTGGACGCTCGACCCGGACGCGCAGGACTCCGAGCGCCTGCAGGCGCCGAGCTGGGCGCACCCGATGGGCACGGACGAGCTGGGCCGGGACGAGCTCGCCCGGATCATCCACGGGGCGACGGTCTCGCTGCAGGTCGGGTTCATCGCCGTCGGGATCGCGCTCGTCGCCGGCACGCTGCTCGGGCTCGTCGCCGGCTTCTACAAGGGGTGGATCGACGGCATCCTGATGCGCCTCGTCGACCTGATGTTCGCGCTGCCGGGCCTCGTCTTCGCGATCGTGATCGCCGGCCTCCTCGGGCCGAGCCGGCGCAACGCGATGATCGCGATCGGGATCGTGTTCACCCCTGCGATCGCGCGCGTCGTGCGCGGCTCGGTGCTCGAGGTGATGGGCTTCCCGTACATCGAGTCCACGCGCGCGCTCGGGGCCTCGGGCCGCCGCGTGATGACGCGTCACCTGCTACCGAACATCGTTGCGCCGCTCATCGTGCTCGTGACCGTCTACCTGGGCAGCGCGATCCTGGCCGAGGCGGCGCTCAGCTTCCTCGGCCTCGGGACGCAGCCGCCCGAGGCGTCGTGGGGCGGGATGCTCAACACCGCGCGCTCCTACATCGACGCGGCGTGGTGGCTCTCGGTCTTCCCCGGCGCCGCGATCATGCTCGTCGTCCTCGGGTTCAACTTCCTCGGCGACGGCCTCCGCGACATCCTCGACCCGCGCCTCGGTCCCTCGGTCGGCGGGGGCCCGTAGGTGCCGGCCGACGTCCTCATCCGCTCCGGCTGGGTCGTCGACGGGACCGGCAGCCCGCCGTTCCTCGGCGACGTCGCGATCGAGGGCGGCCGCGTGGTCGAGGTCGGGCGCCTTGCGCCGGAGGAGTCCGCGGCACGCGTGATCGACGCCGCGGGCAAGGTCGTCTGTCCCGGCTTCGTCGACCCGCACAGCCACTCCGACTTCTCGCTCCTCGCGAACCCGAACGCCGAGAGCACGATCCGGCAGGGCGTCACGACCGAGATCGTCGGGAATTGCGGGTCGAGCTACGCGCCCGTGACCGACCACTCGCGCGTCTACCAGACCGAACGCCTGCACACGTTCGGATTCGACGGCCCGCTCATCCCGTGGAGCACGTTCGGCGAGCACCTCGACTTCATCACGGCGGTCGGGCACTCGCCCAACCTGGCGTGGTTCGTCGGCCACAACGCGCTCCGAATGGCGGCCGGCATCTCCGGCCCGCAGCCGACGGACGAGCAGGCCGCGACGATGGACGGGTTCATGCGCGAGGCGATGGAGGCCGGTGCGCTCGGCATGTCGACGGGCCTCGAGTTCAACCCCGGCCGTGAGGCGACGGTGGACGAGCTGAAGCGCCTGAACGCGATCGCCGGAGAGTACGACGGCATCTACACGAGCCACGTCCGGAACCGGGATTCCGGGATCCTCGACGCGATCGCCGAGTTCCTCGAGGTCGCCCGCGCGGGCGGGATCCGCGCCGAGATCTCGCACCTGAACGTCCGCCACAACACGAACGCGCCGGACCGGGGCTGGGAGCGCGCGGTCGAGATGATGGCCGCCGCCCGCGAGGAGGGGATGGACGTCCTCGCGGACACGACACCGTTCGTGGACGGGCTCGGGCAGCTCGCGGGAATCCTGCCACCGTGGGTGGGCGCGGACGGCTCGGAGGCCGCTGTCGCCCGACTGCGGGACCGCGACACGCGCGCGCGGCTCCGGGGGGAGTGCGACCGGTACTGGCGGTTCATCCACAAGGGCGAGTGGGATCGCGTGCGCCTGCAGACCAGCGCCGAGCATCCCGACTGGGACGGGCTCACGTTCGCCCAGATCTCCGAGCTGGCGAAGGCCGACCCCTGGGACTGCTTCTTCGACGTGCTGGCCGACGCCGGCGACGCCTACGAGTCCATTCTGGTCGTCGGCCGGCTCTTCACCGACGAGCACATGGCCGAGATGATCTCGCACCCGCTGTTCTGCCTCGGCGTCGACACCTTCACGGTGACCGAGGACGGGCCACTCGCGGACGTCCTCCGCCATCCGCTCGGTTACTCGGGGCACATCCACTACCTCACGCATCACGTCAAGAGGAACGGGACGCTGCGGCTCGAGGACGCGATCCGCAAGATGACGAGCATGCCGGCGGCGCATTTCGGCGTGTGGGATCGCGGCCTTCTGCGTGCGGGCTACGCGGCGGACGTCGTCGTCCTCGACTTCGAAGGGCTCGACGAGGTCTCCACGGTCGACGACCCGCACCACTACGCGACGGGCGTCGAGCACGTCCTCGTCAACGGCGTCGCGGTCGTCGACGGCGGCGAGCACACGGGAGCGAGGCCGGGGCGGCACCTGCGCCGGGCGTGATCGACCTTCGCTCCGACCTCTGCGCCGTCCCGACGGACGCGATGTGGGAGGCGATGCGCAGAGCCGAGCTCGGCTGGCCGAGGTTCGGCGAGGACGGTTCGCTCAACCGTCTCTGCGAGCGCGGCGCGGCCCTCCTCGGCATGCCGGCGGCGATCTGGGTGCCGACCTGCGGGATGGCGAACCTCGTCGCCCTGCTGACGTTTTGCGAGCCGGGCGACCGCGTCGTGCTGGAGGCCTCGTCGCACGTCCTCTCGTCCGAGGGCATGGCGATCACGGAGCTCGCGCAGCTCGAGCCGAGGCCCGTCTACGCGCCCGACGGCCGCCCCGATCCGGACGCGGTGGAGGAGGCGATCGCGGCGAGCGGCGCCTCGCTCGTCGTGCTCGAGAACACGCACACGCGTGCCGGCGGCGCCGTGCTCTCGGCCGGGCTGACGGAGGCGCTCGCCGCGGCTGCGGCGCGGCACGGCTGCCGCGTGCACGTCGACGGCGCGCGGCTCGCGAACGCGGCGGTCGCGCTCGGAGTCCCGCTCGCGGAGCTCGCAGGCCGGGCCGACTCGGTCGCCCTGTCGCTGAACAAGGGTCTTTCGGCACCGTTCGGCGCCCTCTTCGCCGGGAGCGAGGCGGTCGTCGAGCGAGCGTCTGCGATCCTCCACCGACTCGGCGGCGCGACGGTGCACCGCGCGGGCATCGCCGCCGCCGCGGGCCTCGTCGCCCTCGACACCATGGTCGAGCGCCTCGCCGACGACCACCGCCGCGCGCGGGACCTCGCGGCGCGGCTCTCCGGCATCCCCGGCCTTGCGCTCCGGAACGACCCGGTCGAGACGAACATCGTCGTCGTCGACGTCAGCGGGACGGGAGCGGAGGCGGCGACGCTGGTCGCGGTCCTCGACGAGGCGGGCGTCCGTGCGATGGAGCGGGATCCGGGCACGGTGCGCCTCGTCACGCACCGGCTGATCGGCGACGACGACGTCGAACGGGCCGCTGCGACCGTCGCCGCTGTCGTCGGGCGGTTACGTCCTCTCGGCTAGGGAGAGCGCGGCTCGACTCGGCGGTGCGGTGACGCACGGACGAGCGCAAGGGCGCCGAGCACCGCGACGAGGATCGCGATCGTCCCCGCGCTCGTGAAGGCGAGGGCGGTGCCGCCGAGCGAGGTCAGCGAGCCTGCGATCAGGCCTCCGAGCGGCGCCCCTCCCATGAAGGCGAAGAAGTACAGGCTCGCCGCTCGTCCCCGCAGGTGCTCCGGGGCGGCGAGCTGCAGGACGGCGAGCGCGGAGGAGCCCCAGAGGATGTAGAAGATCCCGATCACGAAGAGCAGGCCGCAGACCGCCGGCAGCGTGTCCTGCGACGCCAGCACGAGCTGAAACGCGCCGAACCCGGCCGCGCCGCCGAGCACCAGCAGCAGGCGCGCACGACCGACCGTCGCAAGGATCAGCGCCCCACACAGCGCGCCCATGCCGAACACGGATGCGATCAACCCGAACACGGCCGCCCCTTCGTCGAGCGTGCGGCGTGCGAGGAGAGGGAGCAGCACGTCGAAGTTGAACGAGAACATGCTCACGAGCAGCACAGCGAAGAACGTGACGGTCACCCGGCGCTCGCCGAAGGCGAACCGGAACGTCTCGCCGATGCCGGCGATGACCCGTCCCGCGCCCGCTGGTCGGGACCGTCGCGGCAGCCGCATCGCGAGCAGCGCGGTGACCGAGGCGAGGTAGCTGAACGAGTTCGTCGCGAAGGCAATCCCGGGACCGGCCGCCGCGACGACGAGCCCGCCGAGCGCCGGTCCCACGATCCGTGCCGTTGTCCCGAGCCCCGAGCTGAGCGCGACGGCGTTCGGGAGATCGTCGCGCCCGACGATGCGGAACACGAGCGTGTGGCGCGACGGCTGGCCGAGCGCGACGACGATCCCGTAGACGAGCCCGATCGCGTAGAAGTGCCACACCTGGATCATGTCGCTGAGGGCGAGCGCGGCGAGGGTGGCGGCGAGCACGGCGAGCACGCAGTCGCCGGCGATGAGCATCCGGCGCACGTCGATCCGGTCGGCCAGCGAGCCGCCGACGAGGCTGAGCACGGTGACCGGCAACGTCTGCACGAGCGCGAGCGCGCCGACCGCGATCGGCGAGTGCGTCAGATCGAGGACGAGCCAGTACGCCGCGATCTGCTGCATCCACGTGCCGATGAACGAGACCGCGCTGCCGGCGAAGTAGAGACGGTAGTCGCGGTGCCGCAGGCTCGCGAACGTGCGTCCGCCGAGCCGGGCGAGCATCAGCAGCAGTCGCTCAAAGGAGCGCGGAGCGGTCGATCGGCCGGCCGAGCACGAAGACGCAGTCGCCCTGCTCGGTCGGGGGAATCGCCTTCGTCACGACGACGTAGCCGTCCATCGGCGCCTCGATCTCGACGGGAGCCCGGTCGGGGCGGTCGATGAACCACAGGCGCCCGACGGGCTGCCCGGCCGAGACGGGGTCGCCCGGCTCGAGGAGCGCCTCGAAAAGGCCGTCCTCGGGCGCGACGACGATGGTGGCGGGATCGCGCCCGTCGAGGATCACCGCGGGCGGGAGGCCGAGCGACAGGCGGGTCTGCGCCTCGCCCTCGAGGACGCCGACGTGGCGGAGGACGTTCTGGAGGCCGCTCCACGCGAGCCGGTGGACGGGCGCCGGGACGCGGCCGCCGCCGCCGAGCTCGGTGGTGATCACGAGCTTCCCCTGGTTCTCCGCCTCGACCGGGAGGAGCCCGTGCCCGTTCACGTCGATGTAGAGGAAGTGCCAGTCGGAGTTCCACGCCTCCATGCCCTCGAGCATCGCCTTGCGCTGGGCGGGGTCGTCGACGACGTGCATGTGCGAGCAAGGCAGGAACCAGGCGCTGCGCCCGCCCGAGTGCATGTCGATCACGACGTCCGCCATGGGGAACAGCACACGCGTGAGGTAGTCGGCGAGCTGCTCGTTCGGGGGGCCCTCGGGGTCGCCGGGGAACGAGCGGTTGAAGTTCGCGCCCGAGGGCCAGTTGCGCGTGTTCGCCTTCGACGCGGCGGGTGAGAGGACAGGGATCACGATCACGCGGC
>DASTKF010000304.1:0-3639 GCA_035716065.1 Gaiella sp. | reverse complement strand
TCCGAGCTCGGAGTCGGAACGCACGATCTGGAGGTCGACGTCGCGCCGCTGATCGCCGAGCGGCGGCTGGCTGTGGTCGTCCACGGCGGCCCGGACGCTCGCACCGACGCCGCGCTCGTCGCACAGGAGGAGCCGCTCGTCACCGATGTCCCCGCCGCCACCGCCCACCTCGTCGCGGGCGCCGAGCCGGCTGCGGACTGGTCAAGGCTCGTGCTCGACGCCCACACCGAGGGCTGGCCCGCCGTCGGACCGGCGCTCCTTCCGGTGGGAGGGCCGCTCGAGCGCCGCCGCGCGTCCCGCGCGCTCGGAGCCTGGGCCCCCGGAGGACGCAACCCGCGCCTCGACGTCCCGCTGCTGCTTCCCTCGCTCGTCGACGGCCTCGAGCCGTCCGAACACCGGGGGCTGCCGGCCTACGCTGGCGAGGGGCTCTTCGAGGGGCGGGCCGTTGTCAGGCTTCCGACGCGATCCGGTCGTCCACCGACCTGAACACGAGCGCGCCGAGCGCGAGCGCCACGATCGCGGCGACGACGAGGTAGAGCAGGTCGCCAGTGGGCGGGAGCTCGCCCTCGTAGAGCGGTGTCCGGTACGACTCGACCGCCGGCGTGAGCGGGTTTCCCCAGTGGAGCAGGTCGACGAGCCACGGGCGCGACTGGGCGCCGGGCAGATCGTCGAGCTGGTACAGGATCGGCGTCAGGAAGAACCACGGCAAGAGCGCGGCCGTGACGACGAACTCGACGTCGCGGAAGATGGCGTTGAGCGACGCGATCGCAAGTGCCACGCCCGCCGTGAACACCACGATCAGCGCACCGACCGGGATCGCGAGCCAGGCCAGATCGCGGCTGCCCGGCTGGAACCAGAGCGCGAGGACAAGGACGATGCCCGTCATCGCGACGAACGCGACCACCTCCGTCGCCACGACCGAGAGCGGAACGAGCTGGCGCGGGAAGCGCACCTTGCGGATGATCGGCGCGTTCTCGACGATGCTCCGCGCGCCGCCCTGCAGCGACGTCGAGAAGAAGACCCAGGGCGGGAGGCCGCACAGGAGGAAGAGCCAGTAGTGCTCGGTCTCGGTCGGCTGGGCCTTCCAGAGGACGGCGAACACGACGAGGTAGACGAGCATCAGCGCCGCCGGGAGCGCAAGCGTCCAGGCGAGCCCGAGGACGGAGCCCTTGTACTTCGCGCGCAGGTCGCGCCGGAACAGCGATCCGAACAGCTCCCGGTGGCGCAGCAGATCCGCGTAGACGCTCACGAGCGCGGATTGTAGGGCGGCGACCGACCGCCTCGACCCGAAATCGTACGGAACCGCCGCTACCCTTTGCCCACCGTGGAAGCGGCCGTCACGATCGCCGCCCTGCCTGTCGCGGCGCTCGCCCTGTGGGCCCTCCTGCGCGCCCCCTCCGCTGCGTCCAAGCTCGTCGCGCAGCCCACCGGTGAGCGCTGGCACGAGCGCGCCACGCCGACGTTCGGCGGCGTCGGCATCGCCTGCGGGCTCGCGGCCGGCGTCGCGCTCGCGATCGCCGTCGGTGCGGTGGACGCGTCGTGGGAGCTCGCAGGGATCCTGGCCGGATGCGGGCTGCTCTTCGTCGCAGGGCTCGTGGACGATGTCCGCCACCTGAGCCCCCTGGCGAAGCTCGCCGCGCAGGTCGCCGCGGCCGGGATCGCAATCGCCGCGGGCCTCCGGGTCGAGCTCGTGACGAACGACGTGCTCGGCGTCGCGATCGCCGTCTTCTGGCTCGTGGGGATCACCAACGCCTTCAACCTGCTCGACAACATGGACGGCCTGGCGGCGACGCTCGCGACCGTCGCCTGCCTCTACTTCGCGATCGACGCGGCGACGGCGCATCCGAACGACCTCGTCCTCGTGCTCTCGCTGTCGCTGGCCTTCGCCTGCCTCGGCTTCCTCCCGTTCAACCTGCGGCCGGGCGACCGGGCTCGCGTCTTCATGGGCGACGGCGGCAGCCAGCTGCTCGGCTTCCTGCTCGCAGCGCTCGGCCTGGCGGCGAGCTGGACGACGGCGGGAACGACCATGGCGACGATGCTGCTGCCGCTGCTCGTGCTCGCTATCCCGATCCTCGACACGACACTGGTCACCGTGCGGCGGCTCGCGGAGCGGCGACCGGTGACGCAGGGCGGGACCGACCACACCTCGCACCGCCTCGTCTACTACGGGCTTTCCGAGACGAAGGCGGTCGCGCTCCTCGCGCTGATCGCTGTCGCCCTCGGCGCGACCTCGGTCGCGTACAACGTGCTCGACCGCCCGGCGATCACCGCCCTCGGGGTGCTCGTGACGTTCGCGCTGCTCGTCCAGTTCGGCGGGTTCCTCGCCGAGCTCTCCGAGCAGGAGCGGCGCGGACGGCCCGGCGACACGAGGCTCCGCCACGCGATCGCCGTGCAGCCGCGGCGGCTCGTCGAGCTCGTCGTCGACGGTGTGCTGGTGACCGGGACGTTTCTCGCCGTATACCTGCTCTTCGTCGACGGTCGCGGCACGGAGCTCCAGCGCGGCACGTTCCTCGCCGTGCTGCCGATCGTGCTCGGCACGACGTACGTCGTCTACGTCCTCTTCGGCGTCTACCGGCGGGCGTGGCGCTACGCGACGACGCGCGACCTGCTCTCCGTGGCCCTCGCGTCGGGCATCGCGACGCTCGCGGCATTCGCGATCGTCCTCGCCACACGCGACCTCGGCGACTTCCCGCGCGAGGTCTTCGTCGTCTACGGCCTGGCGGCCGCCGCGCTCGTGGCGCTGTCGCGGTGGCTCGTCCGGCTCGTCCCCGAGGCGGGCGGCGGCCCGGACGACGGGCGCAGGCGGGTCCTCATCGCCGGCGCCGGCCGGGTCGGCCGCGGCCTCGTTCGCGATCTCAGCCGGGTGGACGACGTTCGTGTCGTCGGCTTCCTGGACGACAACCCGCGCCTGCGCCGCCGCCGCGTCCAGGGCGTGCCGGTGTTCGGCTCGATCGCCGACGCCGCCGAAGCGCTCGAGACGACGCGCGCCGACGAGCTCGTCGTCACGATCCCCGACGCCCCGTCCGAGCGGCTCGAGGAGCTCGAACGTGCCTGCGACGCCGTCGGGATCTCACACCGCGTCCTGCGCGACCGCCCGCTGCCTCCCACGCCGACGCGAGCGCTCGCAGAGTGAAGGCGGACATCCGCGCGCGGCTCGAGTCCGCCGCGCCACTCATCGGTGCCTACCTGCTCCTCTCGACGCTGTACGCCTGGCAGGCCTGGCGAAGGGAGACGCCGACGATCTTCTCGGACGAGCTCGAGACGACGCAGATCTCGCGCGCGATCGCCGAGACGGGCCACGCCGCGCGGCGCGGTGAGCCATACGGGTTCACGAGCCTCGTTCCGTGGCTGACGGCGCCGTTCTGGTGGCTGCACCCGGTCGCGACCGCGTACGAGGCGATCAAGACCATCCAGGCGTTCGTGATGGCAGCGGCGATCTTCCCGGCGTTTCTCCTCGCGAGGCGACTGCTCTCGCCCGGTTGGGCCTACTTCGCGGCCGTCGCCGCGATCGCCGGCCCCGCGCTGTCGTACGCACCGATCCTCGTGGAGGAGCCGTGGGCGTACCCGGCGGCGACGTTCGCGCTGTGGCTGACGGTACGGGCCGTCGACGTTCCCGGGCGCTGGCCGATCGTGCTGGCG
>DASTKF010000303.1:0-4588 GCA_035716065.1 Gaiella sp. | reverse complement strand
TCGTCTCGGGGACGTTCCAGCAGGGCCGTCTCGTCGAGGTCGTCGAGCTGCCCGATCACCCGTGGTTCGTCGCGAGCCAGTTCCACCCGGAGTTCAAGTCGCGCCCGACACGGCCCGCACCGCTCTTCCGCGAGTTCGTCGCCGCTGCGCTCGAGCGGAATCACGCCCGCTCCGGCGTGCGCGCGACCGCCGCGTAGCCCGGGCGTCAGAGTCCTGCCTGCGTGCCGCTGTACCGGCGTGTCGCCACGCGTTCCCGACACTTGTCGACAAGTCCGATAACGAAGCCTTATGCTCGCGCGCGATGGTGTGAGCGACACAGAGGGAAGACAACCCGACGCGACGGTCAAACCGCGCATGAGGCCTGCGTTCACACCTGTGGAAGAATCGGCACGACGTCGGCACAGCGCAGGGGTTGACGAAGCCGGTGTCTCACACCGGTTTCGAACCCGCGCCCGGGCGGGGGCGGGCTCGTAGGATGACCGCCGTGGAGCAGCCGCCGCTGACGTCGCGGGTCGTCGACCTGTTCGTCGAGCTTTGCGCGATCCCGAGCCCGCCCGGCCAGGAGCGCGCGGTTGCCGACCGGATCACCCGCGAGCTCGACGCAATCGGGCTCGAATGGGACGAGGACGGATGCGGCCCTGCGATCGGCTCGACGGCCGGGAATGTCCTTTGCCGCCTGCCCGGAAACGTCGGCGGCGGCGTGCCGATCTTCCTCTGCGCGCACTTCGACACTGTCCCCCTCGACGGCGATCTCGAGCCCGTGCTGGACGACGGAACCGTGCGCAACGCGGGCGGCACGATCCTCGGCGCGGACGACAAGTCGGCGCTTGCGGTCATGGTGGAGGCGGCGCGCCGGATCGTCGAGGAGGGGCGGCCACACGCGGGCGTCGAGCTCCTCTTCACGCCGATGGAAGAGATCGGGCTCGTCGGGGCAAGCGCGTTCGATGCGACCCGTCTCCAGGCGCGCGTGGGATACGTCTACGACCAGGCGGCGCCGATCGGCGACGTCGTCGTCGGCTCTCCGACCGCGCAGGAGCTGGAGCTGACCTTCGTCGGCCGGGCGGCGCACGCCGGCATGTATCCGGAAGAGGGCCGCTCGGCCATCCTCGCCGCCGCGCGGGCAATCGTTGACATGCCGCTCGGCCGGATCGACGAGGTGACGAGCGCGAACGTCGGCCTGGTCCGGGGCGGTTCGGCCCGAAACGTCGTCCCCGAGCGATGCTCACTCGAGGTCGAGGTGCGCTCGCACGACGAGGAGCGCGTCACGGAGGTGGTGCAGCAGATCGTCGACGCCGCCGCGTTCGCGGCGAGCCTCTCGGAATGCAGCCTCGAGAGCCGCGTCGAGCAGAAGTACCGCGGCTACCGCTTCCGCGACGACGACATCCCGGTGCGCCTCGCCGTCGAGGCTCTGGCCCAGGCCGGCTACACCGCGAGGCTCGGGCTGTCGGGCGGCGCGGCCGACGCGAACGTCTTCAACGCTCGCGGCCTCCAGTGCGTCAACCTCGCCAACGGGATGACCGACATCCACACGCCGGACGAGCGGATCGCGATCGAGGATCTCGAGCGCATGGTCGACGTCACGCTCGCGCTCGTCGACGCCGCCCGCGAGGCCGCGACCACTTTCCGGACAGGCCCCTAATGCCGCTCGGGCTCCGCTGGGGCAACGTGACGGCGGTCGGCGAGCGTCTGGACGGGCTCGTGCGGCTCGAGGTCGACGGGGCGCCCTGCATCGGGTACCCGCGGCTCACGGGTGAGGTCGAGGTCGGCGACGTCGTGCTGGTCAACGGCCGGGCGGTCGAGCTGGGTCTCGGCTCGGGGGGCTTCGACATCCTCTATGCGAACCTCACACGCGGCTTGCAGCTCACCGTCGAAGACGGCGCCCATGTGATGACGCTTCCGTACGCTCCGGGACAGGTCGCAGTGCGGTTCGCCGAGGAGGACGCTGACGCCGGGACGGAAATGGACAGGCTCGACGGCCTGCCGGTCGTGTGTCTCGGCCTCCACAGCCAGCTGGCTCCGGTGTGTGCGGCGCTCGCGGGCCGGCGTGTCGCCTACGTGCAGCTCGGCGGCGGAGCGCTACCGGTTTCTCTCTCGGACACGGTGCGGATCCTGAAGGCACGCCGGCTTCTCGACACGACGATCGCCGTTTCGCCCTGTCTCGACGGCGACCTCCAGTGCGTCACGGCGGCCGCTGCGCTGGTGCAGGCGGTCGGCCGCGGTGCCGAGGTCGTTGTGTGCGGCATTGGCCCCGGGATCGTCGGCACGGCGTCCCGGTGGGGCCACGGCGGGCTCGCCGTCGCAGATGCGGCCAACACCGCGTCTGCCCTCGGAGCGCTGCCGGTCGTCGCGCCCCGGGTGTCCTTCGCAGACGAGCGGCCGCGCCACCGTGGCCTCTCGCATCACACCCGCTCGGCCCTCGCGCTCTGCCTCGGGACGGTCCGCACCGCCTGGCCGATCGGCCTCGAGCCGCCCGAGGGGGTCGAGATCGTCGAGGTCAACGCTGCGGGATGGGAGGCTGCCTGCGCGCCCCTGCCGCTGTCCCATATGGGGCGCGGGCCGACTGAGGATCCCTGGTTCTTCGCAGCGGCGTTCGCCGCCGGGCGCCTCGCGGCCGGCTGAGCGCTCCCGGCACGGTGGTGCGGTATCGTCCCGCGCGCCGTGCGG
The DNA here is from genome assembly GCA_035716065.1 of Gaiella sp. Classification (GTDB taxonomy): domain Bacteria; phylum Actinomycetota; class Thermoleophilia; order Gaiellales; family Gaiellaceae; genus Gaiella. Next base: position 1,924 of record DASTKF010000303.1, on the reverse strand, counting down.
ATCGGGGTCGCGAAGGAGATCAAGCAGCAGGAGTACCGCGTCGCGCTGACACCGGCCGGCGCGCTCGAGCTCGTGCAGCGCGGCCACGAGGTCGTCGTCGAGCATGGCGCGGGAGTCGGCTCGGGCTTCGCCGACGAGGCCTATTCCGCTGTCGGTGCGCGGCCTGCGGACGTCGAGGAGGTCTGGTCGTCCGCCGAGCTCCTCCTCAAGGTCAAGGAGCCGATCGAGTCCGAGTACGGGCGCCTACGCGAGGGGCTCACGCTCTTCACGTACCTCCACATCGCCGCCGACGAGCCGCTCACGCGGGCGCTGCTCGACTCGGGCGTCACCGGCGTGGCGTACGAAACCGTCGAGACGGCGGACCGCCGCCTGCCCCTGCTGGCGCCGATGAGCGAGGTCGCGGGCAGGCTCGCGCCGCAGATGGGCGCGTGGGCGCTCGAGAAGGCGCACGGCGGGCGCGGCATCCTCCTCGGCGGTGTCCCCGGCGTGCCCCCCGCGAAGGTCGTCGTGCTCGGAGGCGGGGTCGTGGGCCTGAACGCCGCGATCATCGCTCTCGGGATGCAGGCGGACGTCTGGGTGCTCGACAAGTCGGTCGACAGGATGCGCGAGCTCGAGATCGCGCTCGACGGCCGCGTGACGCTCGCGATGTCGAACCGCCTGCAGGTCGAGGAGGTGCTGCCGGATGCCGACATGGTGATCGGCGCCGTGCTCATCCCCGGTGCCGTCGCGCCCAAGCTCGTGACGCGCGAGATGCTCTCGCTGATGCGGCCCGGCTCGGCGCTCGTCGACGTCGCGATCGACCAGGGCGGGTGTTTCGAGACCTCACATGCGACGACGCACGACGATCCGGTCTTCGAGATTGACGGGATCGTCCACTACTGCGTCGCCAACATGCCCGGCGCGGTGCCCGTCACCTCGACGAAAGGGTTGACGAACGTCACGCTGCCGTTCGTCGAGGCGATCGCCGACAAGGGCCTCTCGCGCGCGATCGCCGATGACCCGGCGCTCGCGAAAGGCGTCAACACGCTCGCCGGCAGGCTCACCTACCGCGCCGTCGCCGAGGCGCACGGCCTGCCCTACACGCCGCTCGAGGACGTCGAGCGGGCGATGGTCTGAGCTAGCTCTTGGCTTTCGCCTCGGCCTGCGCGCGCTGTTCCTTCGCGCTCTCCGACGGCGAGACCTTGACGACCGCCCAGGTCACGAACATCGAAAGCCCGAGGATCCCGGCGATGTATACGAAGAGCTCCAGCAGGCTGATGACGGTATCCATCGGCGGACTAGGATAGCTCGCTGTGCCGCGTGCCTGTGTGATCGTGCTGGACGCCGTCGGAGCGGGGGAGCTGCCCGACGCCGCCGACTGGGGTGACGAGGGGTCCGACACTCTCGGCAACGTCGCGCGCGCCGTCGGCGGACTCGACCTCCCGAACCTCGAGGCGCTCGGCCTCGGCAACGTCGAGTCGCTCGAGGGCTGCCCGCCGCAGCCGTATGCGCCCGCCGTCGCGGGGCGCCTGCTCGAGCGCTCGAAGGGGAAGGACACGACAGCGGGTCACTGGGAGCTGATGGGCATCGTTACGCCGACACCGTTTCCGACCTATCCGTACGGCTTCCCCGACGAGGTGATCGACCCGTTCATGAACCGGACGGGGCGTGGTGTGCTCGGTAACAAGCCCGCATCCGGGACGGAGATCATCCAGGAGCTCGGCGAGGAGCACCAGCGGACCGGAAAGTGGATCGTCTACACGTCGGCCGACTCGGTCTTCCAGATCGCCGCCCACGAGGAGACGATCCCGCTCGAGGAGCTGTACGCAGGCTGTCGCATCGCGCGCGAGATCCTCACCGGCAAACATGCGGTCGGCCGCGTCATCGCGCGGCCGTTCGTCGGGGCTCCCGGCCACTACGAGCGGACGCCGAACCGGCACGATTT
>DASTKF010000302.1:0-3330 GCA_035716065.1 Gaiella sp. | reverse complement strand
GTCCTCGGCCTCGACCCGGATCCGGCGGCCGTCGACCTCGCGCTCTCCGACTGCGATCCCGGTCATCGCCGTCACCCGCCGCGCAGGCCCGAACACGGCGCAGAGGCTCGTGACGTTGTAGACGCCGAGGTCGAAGAGCGATCCGCCGCCCGGTGCGTAGAACCACTCACCCCACCACGGGCCTGCCCAGCCATAGCGTGCGCGGGCAGTGAGGAGCTGGCCGATGCGGCCGTCGCGCACGGCGCCGTGCACGGCGCGGAAGGTCGGGCTCAGGAGGATGTGCGGCGCGCAAACGAGCAGGCCGGGCGAGGCCTCGGCGAGCTCGAGGAGCTCGGCCGCCTCCCCGAGCGACGTCGCCATGGGCTTCTCGACCAGCACGTGCTTGCCCGCCTCCAGCGCCGCCTTCGCCAGCGCACCGTGCTCGTTCATGCTCGTCAGGACGAGGACGACGTCGACGTCGCCCGCGTCCGTCACGGCGTCCGGTGTCCGCAGCTCCGGGTCGAGGTCGTAGTGCGCTGCCGCGCGTCGGCGCTTCGCGTCGTCGACGTCGTAGACCGCGGCGACGTACACGCGGCCGTCGGCCCGCAGTCGCTCGATCATCGCCCGGTACGGCCCGGCGAAGACGCTGCCGCAGCCGATCACGCCGACGCCGAGGCTCATGCGTTGCGCCTCGCGACTCGGTAGTACGCGTCGGTCCACGCGGGCCGGTCGACGTCCAGGCCGCGTTCGAGGCCGATGCGAGCGGCGAGCGCGGCCGCGGCGGGGAACGTCGAGACCGCTGCGAGCCGGCGGTCGGCCGTGTCGGCTCCGGGCGCGCGCAGCACCGTCGCGCCCTGACCCGCACAGATCTCCTCGGCTTCCGCGAGGAGCGGATCGTCGCCGACTCCCGCGGGCAGGGCCAGCGCAAGCGCTCGTGGCCCGAGCGCCATCATCGCCGAGGTGGCTCCTTCCCGGGTCTCGACGCCCTCGGCCGGGACGAGGGCGACCTCCTTCAGTAGCAGTGCCGCCTCCAGCGCGGCCGCCCAGCCGGGACCGCTCCCGAACACGACCGCGGTCTCCGCCTCGAGCCCACCGAGCCCGTCGGCCCACGCGCGGGCCCGGCCGATCGTGTGCTCGAGCTCGTCGGGGAGGTGGCGGAGCGCTGCGTCGAGCTCGTCGTCCGCGGTGACCGCCGCCCACATGCGCAGCGCGGCGACGACGCCGCCGCAGAACGCCTGCGTGTGCGTGACGGCGCGCTGGCTCGCCACCGAGACGAGCGCGCGGGTTTGGGCGCGCGCGCCGAGCGTCGAGCCGACATTCGCGGTCACCGCCCCGTACGGCGCGGGCGCGCCGCCGTCGACGGCCTCGACGAGGTCGCGGAACTCGCCGGAGGAGGAGACCGCGAGGAAGACGTCGCCCTGCCGCCATGCGAACGCGCCGCGTGCGAGCAGGCCGCTCGGCACGGCCAAGAGCTCCGGGCCCCTCCCGGATTCCAGCGAGGCGAGCCAGAGCGCCACGGCGACGTAGTACGCGGCCCCATTCCCGCTCGCGACGACCCTCCGGACGCCGTCCGCCCCGACAAGCGCGGCGAGCTCCTCCACGTCCTCGTCCATCGTCGCCCGGAGCGTCGACGGCATCTCGACCACGTCCCGCCAGAGGCCCGTCTCGTCGAGCACCGCGCCAGCCTAACGACGCGCGTCCGCCGCCAGGAGCGCAGCCCCGACCACTCCGCCGTCCGCGCCGAGGAAGGAGCCGACGAGCGACAGCGGCGGCTCGCGCGGGTACGCCACGCCCTCCTGGAGCGCCCGCTCGACCCGTTCCCGGAAGGCGGGCACCGTTCCCAGTCCTCCTCCGAGGACGACGAGCGCCGGGTCGAGCGCGTTTGCGAGCACGGAGAGCACGCCCCCCAGAGCGGTCGCCGCGTCGTCGAGGGTCGCCGCATGCGCCGGGTCCGCGACGACGTCCTCCGCGCGCTCGAGCCCGGCGGCGCCGGCGAGCGCGGGCCCGCTCGCCGTGAGCTCGACCGGCGGCGCGCCGAGCACGAGCGCCTCGCCGTGCGCGCCGGCGTACGGGCGCCCGTCGAGCACGAGGCAGGCACTCGCCCCGGTCCCGACGACGACGTGGAGGAACGGCGACACGGCGACGCCCGCCCCGAAGCGGGCCTCCGCGAGCGCCGCCGCGCGGACGTCCGACTCGACGACGACTGACGGAGCGCCGACCTCCGTCTCGACGTCGAGCCAGCGCCAGTCGACCGTGTCGCCGCTCGCGGGCCGCCCATCGAGGTCGACGAGCTCGCAGAGCGCGATCCCGACCGGCAGCCGCCCGCCCCCGAGCTCGGCGGCGAGTGCCGCGCAGTCGGCGAGCACCGCTGCCCCGCCGCGTTCCGGGTGGGTCGCGATCCGGCGCCGCTCGAGGACCTCGCCCGACGACGTGTCGACGACCCCAGCGGCGACCTTCGTCCCGCCCACGTCGATCCCGACCGCGGCGGCCGGCGCGTCTCGATCCGCCGCTGCCATCGCTCTATAGTCTCGTATCCGCCGCCGCGGCGGGACCCGTAGCCGAGGAGGGAATGTGAACAGCCGCCTGCTGGGAGTGCTCGTCCTCGTCGCCTTCACGCTGCTCGCCGCCGTCACGGCAGGCGCGTACGCGGGGAGGCAGGCGACGACCACCACGTTGACGATGTGGTCCTACGACAACCAGGACCCTGGCCTCGAGCCGGTGCTGAAGCAGCTCTCCAAGGACTTCGAGAAGAGCCACCCCGGGGTCAAGATCAACCTCGTCTTCAAGGACTTCAACAGCCTCGTCGGAACGGTGCCGCGCGCCCTCGCCTCGGGGAGCGGGCCTGACGTGACCGAGGGGAACCAGGGCTACCAGACGGACGCGCAGCTCGTGAAGGCGAAGCTGATCCTGCCGCTCACCAAGTACGTCAAGAAGTACGGCTGGGACAAGCTCTACGCCCCCTCGACCTGGGGCATGTTCCGCTGGACGCCCGACGGCAAGTCGTTCGGCAAAGGCCCCGTGTGGGGCATCGCGCAGACCGGCCAGAACGTCGCCGTCTTCTACAACAAGAAGAAGCTGCGCCAGGCGGGCCTGAACCCGAACAAGATGCCGCAGACCTTCGCCGGGTTCGACAGGCTGCTCGGCCAGCTGCGCGCGAAGCTCCCGGACTCAGACCCGGTGATCATGGCCGGCAACAAGGAGGGGTACGGGTTCATCCACCTCTTCGGCGGCATCTGGGGCGCGAGCGTCAAGCCGACCGCCGTCCGGAACTGGATCTACCACGTGCCGGGCTCGCGCTACGACACGCCGGGGACGATCAAGGCGCTCGCCAAGCTCCAGCAGTGGGGCAAG
>DASTKF010000301.1:0-2335 GCA_035716065.1 Gaiella sp. | reverse complement strand
GCGCATGCTGATGCTGGACGAGCCCGCCTCCGGCCTTTCTCGCGGCGAGCGCGTGCTCTTGACGGAGCTCCTGCTCGGCCTCGACCCCTCGATCACCCTGATCCTCATCGAGCACGACATGGACATCGCGCTCCGCGTCGCCCACAGCGTGACGATGATGCACGACGGGCGGGTGATCGTCGAAGGCACTCCCGACGAGATCCGGGCCAACCAGACCGTCCACGACCTGTATCTGGGGCGGACATGACCGAGCCCGCCGCCGCCCCCGTCGCTCCCGCCCCGACCACGACGCTGCTCGAGATCGCAGGCCTCGACGCGTTCTACGGGAAGGCGCGCGTGCTCGACGACCTGAGCTTCACGATGGAGCGCGGCTCGCTCGCGATCGTCGGCCGGAACGGCATGGGCAAGACGACGCTCTGCAACGCGATCATGGGCATCGCGCCGCCGCACGCCACGGGCTCCATCCGTTTCGAGGGCAAGGAGCTCGTCGGCGGCCAGTCGCACAAGATCGCCCGGCACGGCGTCGGCTACGTCCCGCAGGGCCGTCGCCTCTTCCCGTCGCTCACCGTCGACGAGCACCTGCGGATCGCCTCGCGGAGCGCGGCCGGCGCGCAGACGGGCGAGGCGTGGACGCGCGAGCGCGTCTACGAGCTCTTCCCGCGGCTCGCAGAGCGCAAGCGCAACGGCGGCGCGCAGCTCTCGGGCGGCGAGCAGCAGATGCTCGCGATCGGGCGCGCGCTCGTCACGAATCCGCGCCTGGTCGTGATGGACGAGCCCTCGGAGGGGCTCGCGCCTGCGATCATCGAGAACATGATCGAGACGTTCCGCGAGCTCGAGCGGGAGGGGCTGTCGCTCCTGCTCATCGAGCAGAACCTCGGCGTCGCCACCTCGCTCGCGGAGCGGCAGCTGATCATGGTTGCGGGCTCGATCGCGACGGAGACGACCGCGGCAGCCCTCGCCGGCGACTCCGAGCTGCAGCGGCGCTACCTCGGCGTGGAGCCGCTCGCCCACTAGCCCGTGCGGCTCGCCTCGATCCTCGCCGGTGGTGCGGCGGCGGTGCTTCTGCTCGTCAGCGGCTGCGGCGGCTCCGGGTCGCACGGCGACGCGATCGCGTTCGTCTCGACGCGCGACGGGGACTACGCCGTCTACGGCATGAATGCCGACGGCAGCGACCAGGGCCGCCTTACGGACGAGCACGGCGACACTCAGACCCCGGCGGGGACCACCTTCCAGATCGCACCCGCGTATGCGCCGGACGGTACGAAGATCGCCTTCGCGAGCGCCCGTGAGGGGTCACTCGATGTCTACGTGATGGACGCCGACGGCTCGGGGACGCGGCGGCTCACGACGGGGCCGAGCAACGAGACCGAGCCCGCGTGGTCTCCGGACGGCTCGCAGATCGCCTACCAGAACGACCAGAACGGCGACCACGTCTTCGTGATGTCGGCGGACGGCACCGGCAGCCACCGGCTGACGACGGATCTCGCGCCCGAGATCGAGCCCGCCTGGTCTCCCGACGGCCGCTGGATCGCGTACTCGCGCCGCCTCCCCGGGACCGAGATCCGGGAGATCTGGATCGTCCATCCGGACGGGTCCGGCCGGCGTAAGGTCACGGACCTCCAGGGCGCCGCATACGCGCCCGCGTGGTCGCCCGACTCCGAGACGATCGCCTTCTCGGGCCGGCGGGGGACGAAGCCGTTCCAGCTCTACACGATCGGGGTGGACGGGAAGGGCCTCCGCCGGGTCACGCAGGCGTCCGAGGACGCGTTCGAGCCGGCCTGGTCCCCCGACGGGCAGACGATCGCGTACTCCCGCGCGGGGTCGATCGTGACGATCGACCCCGGCGGCGCGAACGTGTCCGTGCTCACGGACCCGGACGGCAACGACTCGAGCCCCGACTGGAACCCGCATCCCGCCGAAGGAGAGGAGCAGAGCTGATGGCGACCGTGGTGCTGGTGGGGACGCTCGACACGAAGGGGCGGGAGTATGCGTACCTCGCCGACCGGGTGCGTGAGCACGGCGCCGACGTGATTCTCGTCGATGCGGGCATTGTCGGCGAGCCGCTCGCGACGCCGGACGTGACCCGTGAGGAGGTGGCGGCGGCCGTCGGCGCCGACGTCGCAGCGCGTGCCGCCGCCGGCGACCGCGGCGCGGCGGTCGAGACGATGTCGCGCGGCGCCGCCGAGATCGTGAAGCGGCTCCACGCCGAGGGGAGGCTCGACGCGGTCGGGGGGCTCGGCGGCTCGGGCGGCTCGGCGCTCGTCACCTACGCGATGCGGCAGCTGCCGATCGGCGTCCCGAAGCTCATGGTGTCGACCGTTGCGTCCGGCGACAC
>DASTKF010000300.1:0-7516 GCA_035716065.1 Gaiella sp. | reverse complement strand
GACGGGTCCACGTACAAGGGCAACGACATCGAGCGCTTCTTCCGCTACGGCTTGCTGGCGAACCCGGCGCTGCGGATCTACAAGCCGTGGCTCGACCCCGTCTTCGTCGAGGAGCTCGGCGGCCGGAAGGAGATGAGCGAGTGGCTCGTCGAGCGAGGACTGCCGTACCGCGCGAGCATCGAGAAGGCGTACTCGACCGACGCGAACATCTGGGGCGCGACGCACGAGGCGAAGGAGCTCGAGCTCCTCGACCGCTCGATGCACATCGTCGAACCGATCATGGGGGTGGCCCACTGGGACACGTCGGTCGAGATCGCGACGGAGAGGGTCAGCGTGCGCTTCCAGGAGGGCTGGCCCGTCGCGCTGAACGGCGTTGCGTACGACGACCGCGTCGAGCTCGTGCTCGAGGCGAACGCGATCGGCGGCCGCCATGGCCTCGGCATGTCGGATCAGATCGAGAACCGGATCATCGAGGCGAAGAGCCGGGGCATCTACGAGGCGCCGGGCATGGCGCTCCTCTTTCTCGCCTACGAGCGTCTCGTCAACGCGATCCACAACGAGTCGACGATCGACGAGTACCGCACGGCGGGCCGGCGGCTCGGGCGGCTGCTGTACGAGGGTCGCTGGTTCGACCCGCAGGCACTGATGCTGCGCCAGAGTCTCGCGAGCTGGATCGGCAGCGCTGTGACCGGAGAGGTGACCGTCGAGCTGCGACGCGGGGACGACTGGACGATCCTCGACACCGTCTCCGCGAACGCGACCTACCACCCCGAGCGGCTGTCGATGGAACGGGTGGAGGATGCCGCATTCGGACCGCTCGATCGCATCGGTCAGCTCACGATGCGGCTCCTCGACATCGAGGACTCCCGCTCGAAGCTCGCGCTCTACGGGAAGCTCGGGCTGACCGGAGGCGACGAGGCGCTCGGCGAGCTCGCGCCCGGCGACGACTGAGCCCGAATCGCGCTACACGTCGCCGTCGCCGGCGCGCTCGACCACGACCACGGGAACGCGGGCGGCCGGGCTCAGGCGGAGGAGCGAGCGCACGATCTCCGCACAGTCCTCCGGCTGGATCATCGCGGCGCCCTCGAGCCCCGTCCACGCGGCCATCGGCGTGTCGACGAAGCCGGGGCAGAGTGCGGTCGCGCGCACACCCGTGTCCGATTCCTCACGCACGAGTGAGCGTGTCAGTGAGATGAGCGCCGCCTTCGAGGCGCCGTAGGTCGCGAGCCCGGGCGTCGGGATCGTCCCGGCGATCGAGGCGAGATTGACTACGTAACCACGTGACTCGCGGAGCGCGGGGAGCGCCTCGCGCGTGACGAGGAACGCGCTCCGCAGGTTCACGGACTGCTGGAGGTCGAACTGCTTCGCGGACGTGTCGCCGATCTGTCCGGCGATGCCGACTCCCGCGGAGTTGACGAGCACATCCAGCCCGCCGTGCGCGTCGAGATGGGCCGCGACGAGGCGCGCACATTCCTCCTCGTGCCGCACATCGACGGGGATTGCCTTCGCGGCGAGCGCGCGTGCGGCCTCCTGGAGCCGCTCGACCGTCCGCGCGGCAAGGGTGAGGTCGTAGCCCTCGTCGCGGAGCATGCGCGCGATCGCGAGGCCGATCCCTGACGACCCGCCGGTCACGAGCGCACTCGGCATCGGCGGATCCTCTCACAGACGGAGGCCGCCCGGGTCCGGCGGCCTCCGCGGTGCAGAGAGAGGGGGAAGGGGGGAGATCCTCTCTTGGCGGGGTGTTCGCGTCGGCCCGCGCGGTTCCTTCCCTACACTCGCAGGGTGACGCAGCCGACGCTCACGAGCCTCGCGAAGGCAGGCGGGTGCGCTGCGAAGTACTCGGCCGCGCGGCTCGAAGAGCTGCTCGCCGGAATCGTCCCGGCGGACGCCACCGACCTGCTCGTGGGGCTCGACCCCGCTGATGACGCGGCCGTCTACCGGCTCGACGAAAGCACGGCGCTCGTCTTCACCGTCGACTTCTTCCCGCCCGTCGTCGACGATCCGCGCACGTTCGGCCGGATCGCGGCGACCAACGCGCTCAACGACGTGTACGCGATGGGCGGCAGGCCACTGCTCGCGCTCTCCGTGACCGCGTTCCCGGAGGAGCTTCCCGTCGAGATGCTCGGAGAGGTGCTCGCGGGCGCCGCAGAAGCGACACGAGAGGCAGGGGCGATCCTCGCCGGTGGCCACACCATCCGCGACGAGGAGCCGAAGTACGGACTCGCGGTCGTCGGCACAGTGCACCCCGAGGGCATCTGGCGGAAGAGCGACGCCCGGCCGGGGGACGCCGTCCTCGTGACGAAGCCGCTTGGCACGGGCCTCGTCCTCCAGGCGGTACGCGACGGGTGTGCGCCGGAGGGGGCGCTCGACGCCGCCGTTGCGTCGATGACCGAGCTGAACCGCGATGCCGCCGACACGCTGCGGTCGTTCTCGCCCAACGCCGTGACCGACGTCACCGGCTTCGGGCTCCTCGGGCACGCGCACGAGACGGCCGAGCGCTCGGGTGTCCGCATCGCGCTCGACGCCGACCGGCTGCCCGCCCTCCCGGGCGCCGTCGAGCTTGCGGCCGACGGAGTCCGCACCGGTGGCGACCGCCGGAACCGCGAGTTCGCGGGGCCGCACGTCGAGAGCACGGCCGCGCCCGAGCTCGAGGCGCTCGCCTACGACCCGCAGACCTCCGGCGGCCTGCTCGTCACGTTGCCGAACGACAAGCGCGCGGTGCTGGAGGCGACGTTCGCCGCGGCCGGCCTGCCGCTCCACCATGTCGGCGCCGTCGAAGAAGGGGCCGGGGTGACGCTGTCGTGAAGATTCGGGCGCGCCTGCGCGAGCCGGTGTCGGCGCGACGCTTCCTCCACCTCGCGGTGGGCACCGTCGTCGTCCTGGGCCTGGTCGTCACCTCGGGGGCCTTCGTGCGACTGACCGGCTCGGGCCTCGGCTGCGACAACTGGCCACGCTGTGGGTCGACGCCGTTCCCCGCGCTGAGCTACCACCCGATGATCGAGTTCGGGAACCGGGTGATCGCCGTGTGCGGGATCCTCGCATCGCTCGCCACCTGGCATGCGTCGCGCCGCGTGGCTGGGCTGCCGCGCTGGGTCGTCTGGGTCGCGCTGACCGCGTTTCTCGGGACGGTCGCGCAGATCCCGCTCGGCGGCATCACGGTGATCCTCGATCTCCACCCGCTCGCCGTCATGTCGCACTTCCTGCTCGCGCTCGTCGTCGTCGCGCTCTCGGTCGTCGTCGTCTTCGAGGCATGGAGCTGCGCGACCGGGCTCGGCCGCCCCGTGGCGCCGCGCTGGCTGCGCCTCGTCGCTCTCGTTGGGCTCGTCGCCTGCGCGGCGATGGTCGTGACCGGCGCGATCGCCACGGCTTCCGGCCCGCACCCCGGAGCAGACCAGGACGTGCACCGGCTCGGGCTCGGCATCCGCGACACCGTCTACGTCCACGTTCGGGCGACCGCGGTGTTCGGGATCGGCCTGCTGCTCGTCGGGTGGCAGCTGCTTCGCGCACGCAGAGAGGCGCCCGGGGTCGTGCGTCTCTCGCTCGTGCTCCTCGGCGTGCTCCTGACGCAGATGCTCGTCGGCGAGGTCCAGTACCGCAACGCGCTCCCGTGGGGGCTCGTGCTCGTTCACGTCACGCTCGCCGCGACGATCTGGGCCGTCACCGTCGGCGTCGTCTACACGCTCTGGCGACCGCCTCTCGCGCTGGTCGCACCCGTCCCGGAGCGCGTCGAGCCGCTCGGCGAGCCGCTGCGGACGCGCTGACGGTCGTTACGCTGCGAGGATGGCCCAAGCGGATCTGCGCCTTTCCAAACGCCCGACGCTGCGGAGCCCCGTGCTGATCACGGCGTTTCGTGGCTGGAACGACGGCGGACAGGCCGCGACCGTGGCCGCCGGCTACCTCGTCGAGCAATGGGACGCGACCCGCTTCGCGGACGTCGACCCGGAGGCGTTCATGGACTTCCAGGCCGTCCGTCCGACGGTGACGCTCGACGAAGGGCTTTCTCGCCGGATCGAGTGGCCCGAGAACGCCTTCTACCACGCGGCGATCCCCGGAACCGACCGCGACGCGGTGATCCTCGTCGGTGTCGAGCCCAACTACCGCTGGCGTGCGTTCACGGACCTCGTGATCGGCCTCGCCCGGGACGTCGGCGTCGACCTCGTCGTCACGCTCGGCGCCCTGCTCGCCGACGTGCCGCACACGCGCCCTGCGCCGGTGACGGGCGCGGCCACCGACCCGGCGCTCGTGGAGGAGCTCGGGCTGCAGCTCTCCCGCTACGAAGGACCGACCGGCATCGTCGGCGTCCTCCACGACGCGTGCCGCACGGCGGGCCTCCGCTCGGTCAGCCTCTGGTCGGCGGTTCCGCACTACGTGTCCCTCGCACCCAGCCCGCGCGCGGCCAAGGCGCTGTGCGTCCGCCTCTCCGACCTGCTCGGGGCGCCGATCGACATGACGGAGCTCGACGAGGCCGAGACCGAGTACGCATCGCAGGTCAGCGAAGCCGTCGCCTCCGACCCGGACACGCAGGCGTACGTCGAGGAGCTCGAACAGCGGGCCGACACGATCGAGTCCTTCGCCGAAGGCGGCGAGCTGCCCACCGGGGAGTCGCTCGCGGCCGAGCTGACGCGGTTCCTGCGCGAGCAGGAGCACCGGCGGAAGGACGACCCGCCGGCCGACCAGCCCTAGCTAGTCCGCGGCGGGGATCGGCTCGGAGGTCTCAGCCTCCGGAGCCGCGTGAGCGTTGCCGGCATCCGTGTCGGGAGCCTGCTGCGCCGTTGCGTCGCCGGTCGCCGCGGCCGTCGCCGCCTGCGCCTCCGCCGGCTTCTTCTTCCGGCGACGACGACGGGACTTGCGCGCAGGCGCCTTCGGCGCGGGGAGGCTCTCCGCGAGCGCGGCTGCGATCTCCGCGATCGGCCCGAGCTCCTCACGTGCGCGGTCGAGCGTGCCGTTCGCGCGTGGCGTGTAGCCCTCGGCCGAGGCGAGCAGGGCGGCGCCGACGGGTGTCGGCAACGCCGCCGCGATCCTGACGAGCTGCGCGACGTTGTCCTCGTGACGGTGCCCACGCGAGTTCGCCACGGCGCCGAGGAGCCGCTTGGCCTCCGGGAACTCCTGGCTCGCCTTGCGGTCGAGGGTCTTGCGGACGGAGCGCGCGAGGCGCCACGTCCAGCGGCCGAGGATCTGGTCGGGCGCCGTCGCCTTGCCGTCGCCGACCGCACGCAGCAGGATGCGGACGCCCGCGGCCCGGTCCTTCTCCCAGGGCGGCGCCTGGGTGACCAGCGTGACGAGGTCGTCGAAGTCGGCGCGCTCGACCGGTGTTGCGACGCGGTCCGCGAGGGCGGTCATGCGGAGCCGACGGTTCGGGTTCTCGGCGGCGCAGACCGAGAGGAAGGTCTCGAGCGCACCCTTCTCGGCGCGGCCCTCGGCGAACTTCCGCGCGAACTCGGCACGTTGGTCGAAGCGAATCTGGCGCCCTGCGATGGTCGCCCAGAAGCGTTGCTCGTCGTCGTCGAGGAAGCGCGGGTCGACCCGCTGCCACTCGCGCTGGATCACCGCGAGCCGGCGACCGACGTCCTGTGTGACCGGGACGAGCCAGGGCGCCGGCGAAAGCTTCCGACGGGCACGGCGCGCCGAGCGTCGGCGGGGGGCGGGCGTGACGCGTGCGCCCTCGCGGTAGAAGTCCGAGTCGAGCAGGGAGTGCAGCGAGACGACGCGCTCCGAGTGGGTCGCCCCCTTCGGGACGAAGTCGACGACGATCCCCGCCTCCTTGCGCGGGTGCGTCCGCATGATCCGCCCGATCCGCTGCTGGTAGACGCGCTTCGACGCGGTCGGGGCGAGGTGCATGCAGACCGTCGCGCGTGGCGAGTTCCAGCCCTCGGCCAGGAGCTGGGCGTTGACGAGCACGTTGATCTCGCCCCGCTCGTACGCGGCGAGGGTCTCGGCCAGCTCACGCGGGGGCGTCCGGCCGGAGACGGCCATCGTCTGGAGGCCGGCGGCGCGGAACTCCTGCGCGAGGTTGTACGCGTGGTCGACGCCGGCCGCGTAGACGATCCCGGGCGTCGAGCCGAAGCGGTCGCGGTAGAGGCTCGCGGCCGCCTGGTTGAGCGCCGTGTGGTCGAGCGCCGCGGCCAGTGCGCGCTCCTCGAAGTCGCCGCCGACGATCGGCACGGAGTTGATGGCGGCGACCGGCGGGACGCGCAGCGAGCGCAGCGGCGCAATCAGCCCTCGCCGGGCGGCGTCCGTGAGCGGCAGGTCGTCGACCGACGCCGGGAAGACGTCCGACACCTGCTTCGCGATCAACTGCTCCGTCGCGGTCATGCCGATGTAGAGCGGCTCGGAGAAGGTGCGGATCGCGGTCGAGGTCTTCTCGCCGAGGGCGGTGTGGGCCTCGTCGCAGATCACGAGCTGGTACGCCGTTCGCGAGAGCTCGTTGCCGTGCCGGGCGAACCACGCGTACGTCTGGATCGTGAGGGGGTCGGCGCGCAGGGGCTCCTTCCCCGCCTCGATCGCGTCGGTCAGCCGCTCGCCGTACCCCTCGGTCGTGAGGTCGCGGCGGAACTGGTCGACGAGCAGGCGGCGGTGCGTGAGGATCAGCACGCCGAGATGCCGTGCGGACTCGACGAACCCGGCGGCCGCGATCGTCTTCCCGGACGCCGTGGGGTGACGGAACCGGTAGCGGCGCGAAGCGCCGGGATCCTCACCCCTGAAGCCTGGCTCCTCGGCCTCCTCCGCCTCGTCGACGAGGTCGACGTCCTCCTCGTCCTCGTCCTCCTCGACGAGCTCCGCGACGCTGCCATTCGTCGAGCCGTTGCCGTTCTCCTCCGCGCTCCGCTGGGTCGCCGCGATCAGCTCGGTCAGCATCCCCGTCAGCGCGTCGATCTGGTGGCGGCGCAGGACCGTCCCGGAGGCGGTCGCCGGCGTCTCGGCGGCGAGCACGCGCTCGAGGCCGAGCATGAGGCCGTAGCGCACCTTCCAGCCCGGCGACGGCGTCCGGTGCCCCGCTTCGATCTCCTCGAGCGCCTCGTCCAGTGCGAGCCGTCGCGCGGTACCGGGCGCGAGCGCAACCTCGGGATCCTCGCCGGGATGGAGGAACGGCTCGGCGAACCAGCGCTCGGCGCGATGGGCGGCGCTCTCGAGGTCCGGAACCGGCCCGGACGGCGTGGTCTCGATGATCGTGGATTCCTGCATGTGCGCAGCAGCCTCGAAACGCGCCGCTCAGTCCTACGCAACCGTTCGAGGAAGGCAGCTCACTCGGGCGCGTTCGCGCGCCGGCGTCGCTGCACCCCTGAGACTACCGCAATCCGAGGCTCGGTAAAGGGGTTTCAGCCGTCGGCGAGCAACCGGCCCGAGACGCGCTGCGAGATTCCCGTCTGGTCGAGGTGCTTCGTGATCCCACCGCGGAAAAACGGAAAGCCGGCGCCGAGGATCAAGCAGGCATCGAGCTCGGCGGCGCTCGCGACGACGCCCTCGTCGAGGATCCGCCGTGCCTCGTCGGCGAGCGCCTCGAGGATCCGCTCGTGGA
>DASTKF010000299.1:0-4339 GCA_035716065.1 Gaiella sp. | reverse complement strand
AAGAGGACGATCACCACGGGAACCGCGAGCGCCCGGGCGAGCGTCAACTGGTCGGGCAGGGTCACGGTTCGGAGAGAATACGCGCCGCATGCCTCCGTTCTCGAAGGTGCTCGTGGCCAACCGCGGCGAGATCGCGATCCGGGTGTTCCGCACGCTGCGCGAGCTCGGCATCGGTTGTGTGGGGGTCTACTCGGAGGCCGACCGGGGGCGCGCGCACGTTCGCGCAGCGGATGAGGCGTACCTCGTCGGCCCCGGGCCGGCGGCCGAGAGCTACCTGCGCGGCGACGTGCTCGTCGCGACCGCGCTCCGCGCGGGCGCCGAGGCGATCCATCCCGGGTACGGGTTCCTTGCCGAGAACGCCGTCTTCGCCCGGATGGTCGAGGAGGCGGGGTTGACGTGGATCGGGCCGCCGCCCGACGCGATCGAGCTGATGGGGACGAAGACGGCCGCACGTCAGGTGATGCGCGACGCGGGCGTGCCGATCATCCCGGGCGGGGTCGATCCCGTCCGTTCGCCGGACGAGGTGACGGCGCTCGGTGCCGAGATCGGATACCCGCTCATCATCAAGGCGGCGGCCGGCGGTGGCGGCAAGGGAATGGAGATCGTCCGGGAGGCGGGCGACGCCGAGCGTGCGTTCGAGTCGGCGACCCGGCAGGGCGCGAAGTACTTCGCCGATCCCGCTGTCTACGTGGAGCGATACCTCGAGGATCCCCGGCACGTCGAAGTGCAGGTGCTCGCCGACGCGCACGGGAACGTGATCCACCTCGGCGAGCGGGATTGCACGATCCAGCGCCGCCACCAGAAGCTCGTCGAGGAGACGCCGTCGCCCGCCGTCGACAACCGGCTCCGGGAGCGGATCGGGCGGATCGCGGTCGACGCGGCGCGCGCTGCGGGCTACCGCTCGGCAGGCACGATCGAGGGTCTGCTCACGCCCGAGGGCGAGTACTTCTTCATGGAGATGAACACCCGCATCCAGGTCGAGCACACGGTCACCGAGGTAGTGACGGGGCTCGACCTCGTGCGCGAGCAGATTCTCGTGGCCGTGGGCGAGCCCCTCTCGCTCACGCAGGGGGACGTCGTGCTCCGCGGGCATGCGATCGAGTGCAGGATCAACGCAGAGGATGTCGCGAAGGGGTTTCTGCCGGCGCCGGGGCGGATCACCGCGTACCGGGCGCCGGCGGGGCCCGGAGTTCGTGTGGACTCGGGGATCGAGGCGGGCGACGAGGTCAGCGAGCTCTACGACCCGATGATCGCGAAGCTGATCGTCCACGACGTCGACCGCGACCGAACGATCGCGCGAATGCTGCGCGCGCTCGCCGAGTTCCGGATCGAGGGCACTCCGACGCTCCTCGGCTTTCACCGAGCGCTCCTCGACCATCCGTGCTTTCGCGCGGGCGAGACCTGCGACGGCATCGTCGAATCGGAGCAGCTGGCGAGACGCGCGCAGGAGCTGGAGAAACAGTTCTCTCATGAGACAACAAATGTGACACAGGCGTCGGATGGTGCCATGTCGACCGTCCCGCGGCTCGTCGGCGTGGAGGTCGACGGGCGCGCGTACGACGTCAGGCTCCACGTCACCGAGGCGCCGTGGGCCGATTTGGCGCGGCGGCGGCGCGAGCGTCGGGTGCACGCAGGCGGCGCGGCCGCGAACGGGGCCGTCGTGAGCCCGATGCAGGGAACCGTCCTCAAGGTGGCTGTAGGGGACGGCGACCCCGTCGGCGAGGGCGACCTCCTGCTCGTCGTCGAGGCGATGAAGATGGAGAACGAGATCGTCGCGCCGCGCGAAGGGGTCGTGAGCGGCCTCGCCGTGACGGCGGGCGCGAGCGTGTCGAGCGGCCAGCTTCTCTGCGTCGTCGCCGAGCCGGGCCGGGAATGACCGTCGCGGAGCTCGTGGGCCGCCTCGTGGGGGACGGGACGCTCACCGGCGCCACGCTGAGCCGTCCCCGCGCCCCAGGGCCGGACGGGCCGCGGCGCATCACCGTCGAGCCGGTCGAGCTGCGCGCAGGGCCTCGCTGGCGGGTGCGGCGCCACTACGCGACGAGGACGACAGACGAGAACCTGGACGAGGCCGCGCTCACCCGCATGCTCTCCACGGCGATCGGACAGGACTACCGGCAGGCGCTCCTCCACGAGCGCGGGGCCGACTGGCAGATCCTCGTCGGGCGGGGCGAGCCGCGCGTCCTCCGCAAGCCGCCGACTCGCCCCACAGCGGCGGCCACCCACGACCGCGTCAAGCGCCACCTGCTGCCCGAGGGCGAGCCCGTCCCGTACCTCGTCGCGCTCGGCGTGCAGACTCCTGACGGCCTCGTCCGCGCGCCGCGGAGGGCGAAGTTCCGCCAGGTGAACCGCTTCGTCGAGCTCGTCGAGGACATCGTCCCGAGCCTCCCGGAGGGACGCCTCCGGATCGTCGACTTCGGCTCGGGCAGGGCGTACCTCACGTTCGCGCTGCACGACCTGCTGACTCGCGTGCACGGGCGCGAGGTCGACGTGCTCGGGCTCGACCTGAAGCAGAACGTCGTCACGGAGTGCGAGGAGCTCGCCCGGCGCCTCGGTGCCGAGGGGCTGCGCTTCGAGCTCGGCGACATCGCCGAGGCGGACCTCACCGACGTCGATCTCGTGGTCAGCCTGCACGCGTGCGACACGGCAACCGACGTCGCGCTCGATCGTGCGATTCGGGCCGAGGCCGAGGTGATTCTCTCGGTGCCCTGCTGTCAGCACGAGCTTCTCGGCCAGCTCTCGAACGACACGCTCCGGCCGCTGCTGCGGCACGGCACGCTGCGCGAGCGGTTCGCGGCCGAGGTGACCGACGCTGCCCGCGCGCGGCTGCTCGAGCTGGCCGGCTACGAGGTCCAGGTGGTCGAGTTCGTCGCGCTCGAGCACACCCCGAAGAACGTTCTCCTCCGCGCCACGCGCACGGCGCGTCCGACACGGGACCGCGACCGGCTCGCGGCAGAGTACCGGGCGTTCGCGGACGCACTCGGCATCGAGCCAGCCCTCGAACGGCTCCTCTGGGACATGCCGGACGCGGCGCCGGACCGTGGTTCGAAAGACGCTTGACGCACCGGGTAGGAATTCCTACCTTGTAGGTATGAAGGCGATTGTCTCCGAAAAGGGGCAGGTGACGATTCCGAAGAAGCTCCGCGACCGGCTTGGCATCACTCCCGGCGCGGTGCTCGAGTTTCGCGAGGACGCTGGAGTCCTGCTGGCAACCAAGGCGAGCGGGGAGGACGCGATCGCAGCCGTCTTCGGGATCATCGACACCGACAGGCCTGTCGACGACCTCGTCGAGGAGATGCGCGGCCGCCCACCCGAACGGTGATCACCGCGGTCGACACGAACGTCCTCCTCGACGTCTTCACTGCGGACGCCGTCCACGGCGCACGATCCGCGGCCGCGCTGGCGCGTGCCCGGCAAGAGGGCGCGATCGTCGCCTGCGACGTCGTCTGGGCGGAGACCGCAGCGTGGTTTCCAGGCCCTGCGTCCGCCCTCGAGGCGTTCGGTCTGCTCGAGCTGGGCTTCGAGCCGCTCGACGACGACGCTGCGCTGCTTGCGGGGCAGTCGTGGCGCGCGTACCGGCGTCGCGGCGGAGCGCGAGAACGGATCGTGGCGGACTTCCTCGTCGCCGCTCACGCGCTCCGTCGTGCGGACCGGCTCCTCACCCGCGACAGGGGCTTCTACCGGCGAGCGTTCACGGAGCTCACCGTCATGGCGCCCTGAACCGGCGCCGGTGGCTCAGGGCCGCGCCCGCAGACGATGCGCGTGGTCCGTGATCCAGACGAACTCGCTCCGCATGTCATCTGGCGGGTCGCCGACCGCGACCAGGGGGCCGAACACGACGCGGACCCAGCGGCCGGAGGCGAGCGTGCCCGGTGCGGAGATCGTCCCGCGCCAGCTCGAGCCGGGCCCGAGGCGCGCGGGCAGCTCCGGGACGAAGCGCCGCGCCGCGCGGAGACCGGGGAGCTCCGCGTTCTGGTTGCGCTGCTCCAGCTCGCCCATGCCGCCCGTCGCGAACAGCATGATCCCGAACGACTGCTCGACGGCGACCGGGTTCTCGCCGAGGCTCCAGGCGATGTCCGTCCGGTTCTCGATCTCGACGTCCGACTCCCAGCCGGTCTTCGTCACGGCGAAGCGACGGACGCGGAAGACGAGGCCAGGCCCGGTCTCGGGCGAGCGCTCCACCCACGCGAGCTCGGCCGCTTGGGGTGGGGCAGGAGCGGGAATGACCGGCGGCGTGCCGCCGGAGCTGCAGCCCGCGGCGAGGAGCACGGCGCCGAGCGCGACCAGGACGGCGACGGGGCGCTGCACCCGGCCATGCTCGCATACGGGGGTCGCTCGCCCG
>DASTKF010000298.1:0-2455 GCA_035716065.1 Gaiella sp. | reverse complement strand
GTCAGCAGGCACGTCACCTCGCGGCCGGCCATCGTGCCGATCTCGCGCATCACCTCCGCGAGCACCCGCGCGTCGTCGAGGGTCTTCATGAAGGCGCCGTCGCCGACCTTGACGTCGAGCACGATCGCATCCGCCCCCGCGGCGAGCTTCTTCGACATGATCGAGCTCGCGATCAGAGGGACGATGTCGACGGTCGCAGTGACGTCCCGGAGCGCGTAGAGCTTCTTGTCGGCCGGAACGAGGTTCGCTGTCTGACCGACGATCGCCAGGCCGACCTCCCGGAGCTGCTGGATCATCTCGTCGGTCGTGAGCTCCACGCGGAATCCCGGGATCGACTCGAGCTTGTCGAGCGTGCCGCCCGTGTGACCGAGGCCGCGTCCCGACATCTTCCCGAGCGGCACGCCGCACGCCGCGACGATCGGGCCGACGGCGATCGACGTCTTGTCCCCCACACCGCCGGTGGAGTGCTTGTCGACCACCTTGCGCCCGAGCGCCGCGCCGAGGTCGAGCGTCTCGCCCGAGCGGATCATCGCGTCGGTCAAGGCGTGCGTCTCGGCGGGCGTGAGCCCCTGGAAGTAGACCGCCATGCACCACGCGGCCAGCTGATAGTCGGGTACCTCGTCGCGAGCGTAGGCGAGGATCAGCTCGGCCAGCTCGGCGGGGTCGTGCTCTCCCCCGTTCCGCTTCTGCTCGATCAGCTCTGCGGCCCGCATCACAGAATCGCGACGAAGACCACCGGGAGCCGCCGCGCGACCAGGGGGCCGGCGAGCGTCTCGGGAAGTCGGTCGAGGGCGCCGCTCAGGCGCTCGGACGAGGCGAAGTACGAGCGAACGAGGTCGATGTCGCGAAACGTCACCGTGCCGTGGGCATCCTGCCGCTCGACGCTCGAGAAATGTCGC
The DNA here is from genome assembly GCA_035716065.1 of Gaiella sp. Taxonomy (GTDB): domain Bacteria; phylum Actinomycetota; class Thermoleophilia; order Gaiellales; family Gaiellaceae; genus Gaiella. The sequence goes on along the minus strand of DASTKF010000298.1, from coordinate 1,556 downwards.
CCGAGGATCTCCGCGCCGTTCTCCGCGTCGAAAGGAAGCTCCCAGCGCTCGGTCCCACCGAGTGCGAGGAGCTCCGCGAGATGGTCCGCGGCGTTCGTCGTCGCAACGAGCCGGGCGCCGGGACGGAGCACCCGCGCGACCTCGGACAGCCCGCGGTCGAGGTCGGGCACGTGGTACAGCATCCACGCGGCGAGGACGGCGTCGAAGCTGTCGTCCGGGAAGGGGAGCTGCTGGACGTCGCCCACGTGCGCGTCGACGCCTCGGGCACGGGTCAGCTCGATCATGCGCGGTGACTGGTCGACCGCGACGACCTCCGCAACCGTCGCCGTCAGCCGCTCGGCAAGCTCTCCCTCGCCGCAGCCGACCTCGAGGACACGGTTCGGCGCGTCGTGGAGCACGGCTTCGAGCGCAAGCTCCCGCGCGTCGGGGCCCGTGACGTCGCGGTACACCGCCTTGCGGGCGGCGAGCCCTGCCTCGGTCTGGTACTGGCGAACGACGTGATCGGGGTCGTTCAGCGCGCGAACGACCCTCATCTGTCGATGATCACGCGTCCTGGTGCGCCCTTGCCGGGATGCTTCGCGCCGAGCCAGGCGGACACCGTCGCGCCGACGTCACCGAACTCGCCGTCCTCGTGGATGCGCCCCGCCGCGTTCTTCCCCGCGGCATACGCGAGGAGCAGCGCGTACTCGCGCGAATGGTCGGTCGACGGCGTCGTCGGGTCACAGCCGTGGTCCGACGTGAGAATGAGCAGGTCGCCGTCCCGGAGCGCGTCGAGGATGTCCGGGAGCCGACGGTCGAAGTCCTGCAGGCAGCGGTGGAAGTTCTCCGGGTCGTTGCGGTGCCCCCAGAGCTGGTCGGTCTCGACGAGGTTGACGAAGACGAGCCCCGAGTCGACGTTCTCGAGCAGCTCGATCGTCCGGTTGATCCCGTCGACGTTCGACTTCGTCGGAAAGGACTCGTCGATGTCGCACCCGGCAAAGATGTCCGAGATCTTCCCGACGCCGTAGACCGTGTGGCCCGCGTCGCGGATCGCGGTCAGGTAGTTCGGCCGCCTCGGCTCCAGGGAGAAATCGTGCCGGTTCGGCGTCCGCTCGTAGTGGCCGGGAGCCCCGACGAACGGCCGCGCGATGACGCGGCCGACCGCATGCTTGCCAGTGAGGATCTCGCGCGCGATGCGACAGCCTGCGTACAGCTCCTCGAGCGGGATCGTCTCCTCGTGGGCGGCGATCTGGAAGACCGAGTCGGCCGACGTGTAGACGATCCACTTTCCGGTGCGCTGGTGCTCCTCGCCGAGCTCCTGGATGATCTCCGTCCCGGAGGCGGGCTTGTTGCCGAGCACGCCGCGACCTGTGCGGTTCATGAACGGATCGATCACCTCGTCCGGGAAGCCGTACGGATAGGTCGGGAACGGCGTCGGCGTGACGACGCCCATCAGCTCCCAGTGGCCCGCGGTCGTGTCCTTCCCCTTCGAGCGCTCGAGCAGGCGCCCTGCGACGGCGGGCGCGTACGGCTGCGGTGGACAGCCCTCGAGTTGCTCGATGTTGCCGAGGCCGAGC
>DASTKF010000297.1:0-2816 GCA_035716065.1 Gaiella sp. | reverse complement strand
TCGGCGCGACCCACCACGCCGACGACGGGCGGAGGCTCCGTTCCTGCAGTGCGAGCCCGAGCAGGGCAAGCGATGCCAGGAGCCCCGCCACCTGGGGTGCGTGATCGAGGTACCCGTGCTCCTCGCCGAGAGCGCGGCCGGTGACGGTGTATGCCGCCGCGTGCGCCGTCAGCGCCCCGACTGCCGCGAGCGGAGTGACGAGCAGCCATGCGAGCATCCGCCGCGCCATCGGCAAGATCATGCCTGCACCGCGCCCCGTGACCGCGACGGTGGTTGCCGACGACGTTCGGTGTCAGACACCGATTTCTGTCAAGGACGGATCGCACCGAATGTGTCACAACTCGTCCACACGGCTCCCGGACCGATCGACGGCGTTCGGAGCACGTGCTCGCGCCTCGACGATCCTGGCCGATCCCTCCCCAGCGCGGATCTGGCCCAACCATGGGCTTCGCCGCCTGTGGAGCGCCTGGCACGAAGACGGCACGGTTTGCTCTTGACAGAGAACGGTGTCTGACACCGTGGGCCGACCCAGCACGTCCGCCTGCTCAGATAGCGCAGCCGCGTGCTACGAGCGTGCGCTTCCGGACAGGCGTCAGCGCACGACGACCGGGACGCGCTGGACGGCGTTGTTCTCGTAGCCGCCGAGGTTCCAGGCCGGCTCGAGCGGCTGCGTCTCCCCCGTCTCGTCCGTGGCGCGGCAGCAGAGCGTGAAGGAGCCCGCCGCCGAAGCCTCCCACGTGAACGTCCAGCCGGCCCACGCCCAGCGGTGATCCGGGTCGGGCTCGAGGGCGGCGTCGGCCCAGGTCCTGCCGTCGTCGACGCTCACCTCGACGCGCACGATCGGCGCCCTCCCCGACCAGGCACGTCCCTGAAGCGCAACCTCGCCCCGGTCGACGACGCGCTCACGGGTCATGAACTCGGGCATCCCGGGAGGCACCATCAGCGACCGCGGCCGCATCCGTGTCACCGGCCTCCCCTCCTCGTCCTCGCTCTGCCGGAACCGGTAGCCGTTGACCACCTGGTAGCCGTCGAACGGCTCCTCGACGACCGTGATCTGCGAGAGCCACTTCACGTTCGTCATCCCGTACCACCCGGGAACGACGAGCCGGAGCGGAAAGCCGTGCTGAGGCGGGAGCGGCGCCCCGTTCAGCTCATAGGCGAGAACGCACCCCGCGCTCGTCGCCTCGTCGAGCGAGAGGCTCCGCTCGTAGCGCTGCTCGACCTCGCCCTCCACGCCCCGATCGAGCCCGGCGAAGACGACATCGACCGCAGAGCCAGCCGGAACCGCCTCCGCGAGCAACGGCGCGAGCTCGACTCCCCGCCAAAGCCCCGTCCCGACCGCCCCGGTCAGCCATGGCTGGCTGATCGGCCTCGGCTCGAGGAGCGCACGGCCGTTCCCGGCGCACTCCATCGTCGCCGCGAGCTCGACCGCGGGGCGCGCGCGAAGCTCGTCGAGCGTGAACGAGAGAGGCCGCTCGACGGCGCCGCCCAGCTCGAGCCGCCAGGACGTGGGATCGACCAACGGAACGTCGTAGTGGATCAGGAGGTAGTGGAGCCCCACCGGCGTGATGGGCCAGCGGAGCGCCTCGAGCAGCATCGCGTGGTTGCGCGCCGCAAGACGGAGCTCCTCGACGCTGATCCCGGTCTCCGGCGCGACGGACACAGCGACGACCGTAGCGCTCCCGCCGACCGGTTGTCTACGCCGAGAGCTTCGCCCGGACGAGATCGTTGACGACACGAGCGTCCGCCTGGCCCTTCGTCTCCTTCATCACCTGCCCGACGAAGAAGCCGAGCAGGCCCTCCTTGCCGCCCCGGTACTGCTCGACCTGTGCCGGGTTCGCGGCGAGGATCGCGTCGACGATCGGCTCGAGCGCGGCGGTGTCGGAGACGGCCTCTTGCGCCAGGTACGGGCTTGCGCTGAACCCCGCCTCGGCCACGCGGGCGATCGCCTCGTCGAAGGCCTTCCGCGGGATCCGCTCCCGCGCGTCCACGAGCTTCGCCAGCTGCGCAGGATCGACCGAGCCAGGCTGGACGCCGGCCCCCACCAGCTGGTTGGCGATGACGTTGCTCGCCGCGACCGCATCGGCGCCGGCGGCCACCGTCTCACCCCAGAGCGAGTCGAGCCCACCCGTGACGAGGACGAGCGCCCGCTCGTGGTCGAGCCGCTCCCCCACTCGCCGGATCCGAGCGGCGGGCAGCTCGGGCAGCTCGTTGCGGAGCCGCTCGACGAGATCCGCCGGCGGCTCGACCGGAACGAGATCGGGCTCCGGGAAGTAGCGGTAGTCGTCCGCCTCCTCCTTGGCGCGCCGGGGCGTCAACGTTCCCGTCGCCACGTCGAAGTCGTAGGTGTGCTGCTCGACCTGGCCGCCGGACTCCCAGACCTCGATCTGCCGCGCGATCTCGGCGTCGATGCCGCGCGCGATGTGGCTGAACGAGTTCATGTTCTTGATCTCGCAGCGCGTTCGCAGCTCGTCCGAGCCCTCGGGACGGACGGACACGTTGGCATCGACGCGGAGCGTTCCCTTCTCCATCTCCGCGTCCGAGATGCCGAGCTCGACGATCGTCTGCCGGAGGAGCTGCAGGAACCGCTTCGCCTCCTCCGCGGAGTGGATGTCCGGCGCGGTGACGATCTCGACGAGCGGCGTGCCGCCGCGGTTGTAGTCCACCAGCGTGTAGTCGGCGCCGCCGATCCGCCCTGTGCGGCCACCCACGTGGACGTTCTTCGCAGCGTCCTCCTCGAGATGCGCGCGGACGATCCCCACAGCATGTTCTCCATCTGGCAGTGGTACGATCATACTGCCGTCTATGCAAGATGG
>DASTKF010000296.1:0-5394 GCA_035716065.1 Gaiella sp. | reverse complement strand
GGCGAACCCGAACGGCTTTGTCGCAGCCGCGTCGACGACCTCCCAGATGTCGATCTCCATGCGGTCGCAGAGCTGCGCGAGCTCGTTGACGAGCGCGATGTTGACCGACCGGTAGATGTTCTCCAGGAGCTTCGTCAGCTCCGCCGCCTCGGGTGACGAGACGCGGTGGACCGTGTCGACCGCCGAGCCGTAGAGTCGCGCCGCCGCCTCCGTGGACGCGTCGTCGATGCCGCCGACGACCTTCGGGACGGTCTTGGTCGTCCAGTCGGTGCGGCCGGGATCGACCCGCTCGGGCGAGAAGGCCAGGTGGAAGTCCTTGCCGGCGGCGAGACCGGACTCCCGCTCGAGGATCGGGAGCACCTCGCCGCGCGTCGTCCCGGGGTACGTCGTCGACTCGAGCACCACGAGCTGGCCGGCACGCAGCCGCTTGCCGATCTGCGCAGTGGCGTCGCGGACGATCGAGAGGTCCGGCTCCCGCTGCTTGGAGAGCGGCGTCGGGAGCGCGATGAGGATCGCGTCGACGTCCCGCAGGACGTCGTAGTCCGTGGTCGCGCCGAGCCCGCGCTCGGCGACGAGCTCCGCGAGCGTCTCAGACGTGACGTCCTCGATGTAGCTGTCGCCGTTCCGGAGGCGCTCCACGCGGCGTGCATCGACGTCGACGAGGACGACGCGGCGCCCGGCCTGGGCGAACACGTGCGCGAGCGGAACCCCGACGTAGCCGGCCCCGACGATCGCGATCTCGTAGGTCGCAGCCTCGGAAGGGGTGTCCGGAGCGGTCGTCTCGGGCGTCGTCACAGCGCGCGAATGCTACCCGCGCGACCTGACTTGTAACACTGTGTCACAAGCTGGCCAGGCCGACGACTCATGGCCAGATCCCGCCGAGCGCGCTCGCGATCCGCTCGGCAGCGTGGCCGTCGCCGTAGAGCGGCGGTGCGCCGTCCGGGAACGCGGCGGCACGAACCGCCGCCTCGATCGCGTCGGGATCGTCGTCGACGAGGACGTTGGCGCCCTGCTCCACGGTGTCGACCCACTCGGTCGAGGGACGCATCGTCACGCAGGGGACTCTGTACCAGTACGCCTCCTTTTGGAGGCCGCCGGAGTCGGTCGCGATCACCCGCGCCTGCGACGCGGCGGACGCGAAGGCGAGGTAGCCGAGCGGCTCGCGGAGCTCGACGTTCGGCGCGAGCGCGATTCCCTCGACTCGGAGCACGGCCGCGGTGCGCGGGTGGGCCGGGAAGACGACCGGCTCGTCGACGCGCGAGAGACCCTCGACGATCCTGCGCAGCCGCTCCGGCCGAACGTTCGCCTCGCGGTGGGCCGTGGCGACGACGTACGTGCCTGGGTCGTGCGGCGGCGGAACCCGCTCGCGCGCAATCGGCGCGAAGCGAAGTGTCGCGTCGGCCATCACGTCACCCACCACGAGCGCCGTTCCGCCGACGCCCTCGGCGGCGAGCGTCGCGACCGAGCGCTCGTCGGGGCAGAGCAGAAGCGACGCGAGGCCGTCGACCTCGATCCGCGCCCGCTCCTCCGGCATCGAGAGGTCGCCGCTGCGGAGACCGGCCTCGACGTGCGCCAGAGGGATTCCCGCGGCGGCGGCCGCCCGCGCTCCGGCGAGCGTGGAGTTCGTGTCGCCGAGGACGACGACGGCGTCGGGCCGCTCCGCCTCGACGACGCGGCGAACGGCGGGCGTCAGCGCCTCGACGTCGGCCGTGCGGAGGTCGAGCCGGTGCGCGGGCTCCGGCAGCCCCAGCTCCTCGAAGAAGACCTGCGAGAGCTCGGCGTCCCAGTGCTGGCCGGTGTGGACGACGATTTCCTCGATCCCCGCCTCGCGGAGCGCCACCGAGAGCGGCGCCGACTTGACGAATTGCGGCCGGTTGCCGACGACGGTGAGGACGCGCATCGGACGCCAGCGTAGTTGCCGAAACATCGCGCCCCGCCCATCCTGTCCGTGTGAGCCATCCCGACCTACCGGCCGAGCAGGCGTACGTCGACCATGCGTACGAGTGCCTCGACCGCATGCGCGCCGTCGTCGAGCGCGCGGCCGGTGCGACCGACAGCGAGATCGCGGCGCTCGCCCTCGAGGCGTGGGCGGCGCGGCGTCTCAGGACGTTCGAGGACGCGGAGCGTGGCCTCTGCTTCGGGCGGCTCGACTTCGAGACGACGCCGAGGCCGCTCTACGTCGGGCGCCGCTGGGTGCACGACGACGATGAGGACGCGCTGCTCGTCGTCAACTGGCAGGCGCCGGCGGCGCGACCGTTCTACGTGGCGACACCGGAGAGCCCGCTCGACGTCACGCTGCGCCGACGGTTCCGCACGGAGGGGCGGCGCCTGCTCGACCTGAGCGACGAGAAGCTCGACGGGTCGGGCTCGGTCGTCGGCGGCGACTTTCTCCTCGACGAGCTCGAGCGGAGCCGCGAGCCGCGCATGCGCGACATCGTCGCGACGATCCAGACCGACCAGTACCGGCTCATCACTCGCGGGCCCGAGCCGCCGCTCGTCGTCCAGGGCGGGCCGGGAACCGGGAAGACGGCGGTCGGCCTCCATCGGGCCTCGTACCTCCTCTACTCCCACCGCGAGGAGCTCCGGCGCGTGCTCGTGGTGGGGCCCAATCCGACCTTCATGGAGTACGTCTCGCACGTCCTGCCGACGCTCGGAGAGGAGAGCGTCGAGCAGAGGGCGGTGGGCGAGCTCGTCGACGGCGTCGGGGCGACGATCGACGACCCCCCGGAGGTCGAGCGGCTCAAGGGCGACGTTCGGCTCGCCGAGGTGCTCGCGCGCGCCGCGGACATCCGCTCGGCCGCCCATCCGGAGGAGCTCGTGGCGCGGATGGAGGGCGAGTACGTTCGCGTCAGCGAAGGCGATGTCCGGCAGCTGGTCGAGCGCGCACGCGAGGAGCTCGGGCTGACGGCGCACGCGCGGGAGCGGTTCCGCATGGACGTCCTGCGGCGCTTCTACGAGGACTACGGCGCGAGGCTCGGTGGCCTCGCCTGGCGCGACTTCGCCGAGGTCGAGCGCTCCCTGAACGCGAAGGGCTTCCTCCCGCGCTGGCTGGGCCGGGTCTGGCCGGTGACTGCCCCGGATGCCCTCGTTCGCTCCCTCCTCACCACGCCCGCGCGCCTCGCCGAGGCGGCGGTGGAGGTCCTCGACGACCGCGAACAACGCCTGCTGCGGCGTCCACGGTCCGGCTTCGCGTGGAGCGACCACGACATCCCGCTCCTCGACGAGGCGCGGGCGCTGCTCACCGAGCCGCCTCGGTCGTTCGGCCACGTGATCGTCGACGAGGCGCAGGACCTGACCCCGATGCAGCTCCGGATGGTGGCGCGCCGCGCCCGCGGCGGCTCGGTCACGATCCTCGGCGACATCGCGCAGGCGACAGGCCCGGCCGTCCACGACCGGTGGGACGACGTGCTTGGCTACCTCGATGCGGCGGACACGGCCGAGGTCGCGGAGCTCCGCCATGCCTACCGCGTCCCGGCCGAGATCATGGAGCTCGCCCTCCCCCTGCTCGACGTCGTCGCGCCCGACGTCGCCCCGCCGATCGCTTTCCGCACCGGCGCAGCGGGACCGCGGATCGAGCAGGTTGCCGAGAACGACCTCGTGACCGCCGCGCTCCGCGAGGCGCTCGCGCTCGCGGCCGAGGAGGGGCTCCTCGCGGTGATCCTCCCCGACAGCCTTGTCCCCGACCTCACCGGGCACTCCGCGTACGACGACGGCATCCCGCTGCTCTCGCCGCGCAGGGCGAAGGGGCTCGAGTTCGACCACGTCGTGGTCGTCGAGCCCGCGCTGATCGCGGAGGGCGAAACGGGCCTTCGCGAGCTCTACGTCGCGCTCACCCGCCCGACGAAGACGCTCGTCGTCGTCCATGCCCGCCCGCTGCCGGCCGAGCTCGGCACCACTGTCCCGCACGGGTAAGCGCGTCGCGGCAGCACGATGCGCGTTGCCCGGTCGCCCGCGCCATGCGAAGATCGGACGCCCGCCGAGCCGAGATCAGGAGGACACCATGGAGGCCACCGCTCGAGAGCTGCCGTTCCCCGTCTGGCTGGCGGCAATCTTCGGCTTTGCCAAGGCCGGCTTCCTCGCGCTCATGGGTGTCATAGGCGTGCTCGCCTGGGACGGCGTGACCGACCCGTGGGGGATCGGCTCGCTCATCATGGCCGCGCTCTTCGGCATCGCCTCGTACATGCTCATGCGCGGCAACCGCGTCGCGCGCATCGTCCTGGCCGCTCTTGCCGTGATCGGCGGCGCCACAGCGATCGTCTTCGCCTTCATCGGCCCGACGAGCGCGATCCTCCCCTCGATCACGACCGCCGTGCTCGCTGCGATCGTGATCTGGCTCCTCTACGGTCTTCGCTCGTCGAAGGAGTACTTCGGGACGTAGCGCGCGCCCCACCGACGCTCAGAGGCCGAGCGGCTCGAGCGAGCGCTCCTCGGCGCAGTCGACCGCCCAGTCCTCGCAGATGTCCCGGAGCCGTCCGGCGTCCGACGCAGCGGCGTCCGCCTCGGCGACGACCTGGTGCACGATCGTCTCGGTCTCCGGCGTCATGTCGTGAGTGCGCACGGCGTGAACGCGCACGCGCGACGCGACCTCGAGCAGGCGGCGGGCCAGCCGGTCGATCTCCGCGAGCGTCGCCTCCCGGCCCGTGAGCGGCCCGAAGTTCACGACGACCTCGGGGGCCCCGCTCGCGCCGGGTCGGAGGAATGCGACCGTCGTGTTCATGTGGTGGTCGTACCCTCTGCGATCTGGGCCGAACCATCTCGCGCCCGCGACGCGAGACCCTCGAACGCAAGCGCGGCGCCCACGGCACAGGCGGCGATCACGAGAGCCATCGGAAGAGCCGTGTCGCTGCCGCCGAGCCCGACCAGTGGGGCGGTGAGCGCCCCGAACGCGTACTGGCTGACACCGAGGAGCGCGGCGGCCGTGCCCGCCACCTCGGGATGGTCGGTCAGCGCGAGTGCCAGAGCATTCGCCTGGACGAAGCTCCAGCTGGCCATCTGCAGCATCAGCGGCGCCACCACCATCACGAGACCGGCCGTCGGCAGCGAGACGATCACGACCAGTGCGACCCCGGCAACGACCAGCATGACGAGGCCGACCCGGAGCAGGCTCCGGGGCGAGCGGGTGGCGAGCAGGTGCGCGTTCACCTGCGCGCCCGCGACCAGGAAGACCGCGTTCAGCCCGAAGAGCACGCCGAAGAGCTGCGGCGAGGCGCCGTAGACGTCCTGCAACACGAACGAGGAGCCCGCGACGTAGCCGATCATCGCGCCGCCGCCCAGCCCGACGATCAGCACGAACCCGACGAACCTCCGATTCGCGAGCAGCCGCGCGAACGTCTCGAGCGTGACCCGGAGCCCGCCAGCGCGACGTCGCTCACGCGGAAGCGTCTCGGGCAGCAG
>DASTKF010000295.1:0-4053 GCA_035716065.1 Gaiella sp. | reverse complement strand
GCCGGGTTCCGCAGATGGCGGGCGCGGAGGAGGTCGTCGAGCGGCTCGGGGCGTGTCCGGGCCCCGTGCGCGCGGGGCTCGCGCTGAACGAGCGCGGCTACGAACGCCTCCGCGACACGGGCCTCGACGAGGTGCACTACTCCTTCGCGGCGACCGACGAGTTCAACCGCCGGAATGCCGGCGCGACGGTCGAGGAAGGCGCGGCGGCCGGTCTCCGCATCGTCGAGCGTGCGCGGGCCGACGGGATCCGAGCGACCGTGACGATCGGCGTGGCATTCGGCTGCCCGTTCGAGGGCGCCGTCGACCCGGGCCGCGTGGAGGCGCTCGCGGCGCGCTTCGCGGCCGCCGAGACGGACGAGATCCTCGTCGCCGACACGGTCGGCGTCGGCGTGCCGCGCCAGGCGCGCGATCTCGTCGAGCGGATCCTGCCGCTCGGCCGCCCGGTCGGCGTCCACCTCCACAACACCCGCAACAACGGGTTCGCGAACGCGATGGCGGCACTCGAGGCGGGCGCGACGGTCTTCGACGCGTCCGTCGGCGGGATCGGGGGTTGTCCGTTCGCTCCGCGCGCGACCGGGAACATCGCGACGGAGGACCTCGTCTACCTCTTCCACGGCGAAGGCGTGGACACGGGCATCGACCTCGAGGCGCTGATCGGCGTCGCGACGTGGCTCGAATCCGTCCTCGGGCGCGAGCTCGAGGGGCAGGTCTACAAGGCCGGCACGTTCACCCCCGTGGCCGGCGGCTGACCCAAGTCTCGGCCTAGCGCGATTCGCCTCTCGTGCCGATCAACCGGGCTCCGCGCCCGTGCGTGAGGAAGCTCACGCTCCACCGGACGAGCACGAGAAGGCGGTTCTGGAAGCCGATCAGGTACCAGAGGTGGACGAGCAGCCACGTCGTCCAGGCGAGGAAGCCGCTCAGGCGGAGCCCGTGGATGTCGGCGACGGCAGCGGCGCGGCCGATCGTCGCCAGGTTGCCCTTGTCGCGGTAGCGGAACGCCTCGTGCGGATCGCCGGCGAGCTGGGCGCGAATGACGTGCGCGACGTGGCGCCCCTGCTGCATCGCGACCGGCGCGACCCCGGGGAGCAGCTTCGCCTCGCCGTTCGAGTCGCGGACGCGAACCATGTCGCCGATCGCGAACACCTCGGCGTGCCCGGGGAGCGTGAGGTCGGGGTCGACCGTCACCCTGCCCGCTCGGTCGCGCTCCGCGCCGGTGAGCTCGCCGAGCCGGCCGGCAAGCCCCGAAGCGGTGACGCCGGCGGCCCAGATCACGACCCGGCTCGCGACGCGCTCGGTGGTTCCGTCGCCGTCGGCGAGCGTGACGCCGTCGTCGTCGATCCCGACGACCGTACGGCCCGTGAGGACCGTCACGCCGAGCCGCCGCAGGGAGCGCTCCGCCTTCGCCGACAGTGAGGGCGGGAAGCTCGTCAACACGCGGTCCGTGGCCTCCACGAGCAGGATGCGGGCGCTGCGCGGATCGATGTTGCGGAAGTCGCGACGCAGCGTGTCGAGCGCCAGCTCGCCGATCTGGCCCGCCATCTCGACGCCTGTCGGGCCGCCGCCGACGACGACGAACGTGAGCCACGCGCCGCGATCCCCCTCGTGCGGCGTCGCCTCCGCGGCCTCGAACGCGGCAAGAAGGCGGCTGCGCGCGGCGAGGGCGCTCTCGATCGACTTCACCTCGACGCCGTACGCCCGCCAGTCGTCGTGCCCGAAGTAGGAGTAGGCCGAGCCGCCCGCGACGACGAGGCTGTCGTACGGCACGTCCTCGGGCGCAGGCACGCCTGACACGGAGCCGAGCCGCACCACGCGCGCATCGAGGTCGAAGTCGCGGACCTCGGCGAGCAGCACGCGAACGTTGCGCTGGCGCTTGAAGATCGCGCGTAGGGGATAGGTGATCTCGCCGGGCGACAGGGCGCCCGTCGCCACCTGATAGGTGAGCGGCTGGAAGAGGTGGAAGTTACGGCGGTCGACGAGCGTCACCTCGACGGGCGCACGCCGCAGCCCGGCCACCACCCGGAGCCCGCCGAAGCCTCCGCCGACGACCACGACTCGATGTGTCGCGTTCTCCATGCGCCTCCGCGTCCTCGACCATTCGATGCTAGTGGGGTCGACATACTGGTCGCGTGGCCCAGGCCCGCCGCCTCGCCGTCGTCCTCGTCCTCGCGGCCGCCGGCCTCGTCTCGGGCTGCGGCGGCTCGGGCTCCGGATCCGACGCCGGCTCCCCGCCGCCGTCGCAGCATTTCGTCTCGCGTCCCGACCTGCGGCCGGTGCCGCTGTCGGTGCTGACGCCGGCGCGTGGCACGGCGCCGGGGTACGTGTTCGTGGCGCCGAAGAAGGACGTCGACCAGGCCGGGCCCTTGATCGTCGACAACGGTGGCCGGGTCGTCTGGTTCCGCCCGCTGCAGACGCACGGAGTCACGGACTTCCGTGTGCAGAGCTACCGGGGCAAGCACGTTCTCACGTGGTGGCAGGGCCAGTCGGCCAAGGGCATCGGCAACGGCCACTACGTGATCGTCGACGACCGTTACCGGCAGATCGCGACCGTCCGCGCGGGCAACGGCCTGGAGGGCGACATCCACGAGTTCCTGATCACGCCGCGGAACACGGCGTTGATCACCGTCTACCGCCGGATCCCCTACGACCTCAGACCGTGGGGCGGCGCGAAGCAGGGGACGCTCGACGAGGGGGTCCTCCAGGAGATCGACGTCGCGACCGGGCGCGTCCTGTTCGAATGGCACAGCGCCGACCACGTCGACCCGTCGGAGTCGTACACGGCGTTGCCGAAGGACACGAGCGCACCGTGGGACTACTTCCACGTCAACTCGATCGACGAGGACGGGCCGGACCGGCTGCTCGTCTCCGCGCGGCACACGCACGCCGTGTACGCGGTCCGCAAGCGCGACGGCAGGGTCCTCTGGCGACTCGGCGGCACGAAGAGCGATTTCGCGCCGGGGCCGGGGACGCACTTCGCCTGGCAGCACGACGCCCGCCGGCTCCCGAACGGCACGATCATGCTGTTCGACAACGCCGCCTCCGACCCGGGCAAGGCGACGTCGAGGGTGCGCGTCCTGCGGGTCGACGAGCGGCGGCGCACTGCGACCCTCGTACGGAGCTACGTTCGCCGCCCGCCGCTCCTCTCCACCAGCCAGGGCAACGCGCAGCTGCTGCCCGGCGGCCACGTCTTCGTCGGCTGGGGCTCGAGGCCGTACGCGACGGAGTTCGACCGCGCCGGCAAGGTCGTCTTCGACGTCCGCATCGGCGTCGGTCGGGTCGACTCCTACCGCGCGTATCGCTTCGCCTGGACGGGACGGCCGACCACGCCCCCCGCGATCGCGCTCCGGCCCGCCGCCGACGGGGTCACCGTCCACGCGAGCTGGAACGGCGCGACCGAGGTGGCGAGCTGGCGCATTCTCGCCGGGCCGGACGCCTCGCACCTCTCGCCGGTCGCAACCGTCGCGAAGAACGGCTTCGAGACGCGCGCGACCGTGAGCTCGACGGCCGCCACCTTCGCGGTCGTCGCGCTCGCCGCCGACGGCAGGGTCCTGCGCCGGTCGCTCACCGTGGAGCGCTGAGCCGCGTCGGCCGGAGGGCCGGGCAGTCATCGACCGCCAGCAACCCACTTCATTCCGACGCTACGCGCGGACGTTCCGGTGACGCGGCTGTGGTGGCCTGCGACGCCTGCAACGGCGCCAGCGTCCCCGCGTGCTCACGGATGCCGACCACGTCGAACGCTCCGAGCACGGCCTAGAGCAGGCGCACGTTCTCGCGGACGTCGTCGACGACGAGGATTCGTCCCGCGTGCTCGCTCATCGCGCCGGGCTCCTGCCGTAGCGCCTCACGGTGTCGACGAGGTCGGCGATGTCCACGGGTTTCGAGAGATAGCCGTCGAAGCCGGCTTCGAGGAATCGCTCGCGGTCACCCTCCATCGCCTGCGCCGTCAGGGCGAGCACGGGTACCGCTCGTGTCCGTTCGTCCGACCGGAGTCGGCCGAGGGCTTCGATTCCGCCGATCCCGGGGAGCTGGATGTCCATCAACACCAGGTCGGGTGCG
>DASTKF010000294.1:0-3834 GCA_035716065.1 Gaiella sp. | reverse complement strand
GTCGGCGCGCCGCTGCCGGAACGAGCCCTCGAAGGGTGGCTGCTTCCGCGTTGGCGCGTCCCGAGTGCCTCGCGAGGGGCACGCGCGCGCCAGCGGGCATGCATCGCAGCGCGGGATCCGGGCCAGGCAGATCGTTGCGCCAAGGTCCATCAACGCCTGGGCGGCCGCGCCCGAGAACGCTCCGCCGGTGCGCCGCTCGACGCGCTCGACGTTGACGTCGCGCGGGAGCACGTCCTCGCCGAACGCGAAGTTCCGAAGCGCCGCCGCGGTGTACGGGCCGACACCGGGCAGGACGGTGAGGTCCCTCGGCCACCCGGAGGCGGCGACGTGGCAGGCGGCGCGATGGAGCGCGAGCGCGCGCCGGTTGTAGCCGAGGCCCTGCCACTCGACGATGACCTCACCCGCCGAGGCGGCCGCCAGGGCTGCGGCGGTCGGCCACCGACTGAGCCACCGCTCGTACCGCGGCATGACACGCTCGACCTGCGTCTGCTGCAGCATCACCTCGCTGACGAGGATCGCGTATGGATCTCGCGTCCGGCGCCAGGGAAGGTCACGGCCGCTCCGGTCGAACCAGTCCAGGAGGGTCCCCTCCATGCCATGCATCTCAGCTGCAGGGGGTGTCCGCAACACGCTCATCGACGGGCTCAGGAGAGAACGCGCTCGAGAGCCTCGCGATCGGTCGGCTCGCCGTGGGCGGGGAGCACGAGCTCGATTGGTAGGTCGAGCAGTGGCCGGAGCCGGCGGACAACGTCGTCGCGGGTCACGTGCTTGCGGCCGCCGAGCTGTACGTCCAGTCCGTCGCCGAAGTCCGACAGCGAGTCGCCGGTGACGATCGCGCCGACGGACGGTAGCCACAGGACGAGATCGTTGTCCTCACGACCGGCGTGTGCGGTGATGCCGAACGGCCACGCCCCGGGACCATGGAAGTGTCCTTTCCCCTCTCCGGCACGCAGCCAGGCGAGGTCGTCACTCTCCATCCCGCGCACGCGCTCGGGATCGACGCCGAACTTCTCGACCCAGTCCTCCCAGGTGTCTGCGGGCGGCGTGTGCACCGGAAGGCCGAGCCCACGGGCGTCGCGCTCGTGATACGGGGCGGTGAGGACGACGGCGGTCGCGCGCTCGCGCAGCTGGCCTGGAACCGCGAGCGGATCGAACAGGAGCAGGTCGTCGCCGACCACGGTTGCGTACGACGAGACGAGCGCGGGCCACCACTGCTCCTCGTTCCATTCGGGATGCGGCGATCGCCAGTGCCACACACCGGGGCGCAGCTCGCGCATCAGGCGATGCTACTGCTCGGCACGACAAGCCGCCGCCACGGCTCCCGCCGGGTAACGTCGCTCCGTGCTTCTCTACAACTCGCCGATCTCGGGCAACTGTTACAAGGTGCGGCTCCTCCTGGCGCACCTCGGAATCCCGTACGAGCGACGGGAGCTCGACGTGGTCGATCGCTCCGACCGTGCCGAGGTCCTCGGTGATCTCAACCCGGATCTGCGCGTGCCGACGCTCGTCCTCGACGAGGGCCGGCCGATCGCCGAGTCCGGAGCGATCCTCTGGTACTTCGGTGAGGGAACGCGGTTCGTGCCGGATGACCGGTACGACCGCGCGAAGGTACTCCAGTGGATGTTCTTCGAGCAGTACACTCACGAGCCGGCGATCGCGGTCGTCCGGTTCCTCGTCGCGTACTCGGGCGACCCAGATCGGTACGCGTCCGTGATCGAACGGAAGACGAAGGACGGATACAAGGCGCTCGACGCGGTCGAACGGCACCTCGCGGAGGCCGACGGCTTCGTCGTCGGCAGCGCGATGACGCTGGCCGACATCGCGCTCTACGCCTACACCCACGTCGCGCACGAAGGAGGCTTCGATCTTTCCGGCTACCCGGAGATCGGGTCATGGCTCGACCGGGTGGCCGCGGAGCCGGGGCACGTCTCCATCGAGGCCTGAGCGAGCATGACCTGGGCGAAGGCGCTGGGGTGGCGGCTCGGACGACAGCTTCTCGACCGATCCACCTCGGCGTCCGTCGTCCACGTCGTGGGGCGACTCGGTGCGGTGCCTGCGTGGCCGGACCTGACGGCGGAGCTGGCGGTCGGAGCACGGTGCGACACCGGGCGCTACGGCGACGTCGCCCGCGCGCACGGGGCCGGTGAGCTGGTCAAGGCATTCGTCTTCCGTGGGGCGACCCATTACCTGACGCCCCGCGATGCCGGCGACTACCTCGCGCTTCGCGCGTCGACCAAGATGTGGGAGCTACCGAGCTGGGTGAGCTACTACGGGCTCACGCCGGAGGACTGGCCGAGGTTCCGGGAGTACGTGCGGAACGCGCTGGCGGAAGGGCCGCTGACGCGCACCGAGCTGGCGGCCGCCCTCGGCCGGAGCAGCCGCTACCGGCACCTGCGTAGCCATGTCCTCGACGGCAACGACACGCTGCTCAAGCCGCTCACGTGGCAGGGCGACATGGGCCTCGGCCCGGCGAGGGACGGCGAGATCACCTTCCTGCGCCTCGACGCCGTACCCGGCTGGGGCGGCATTCCCGACGTCGGCGAGGCCGGCCCCCGCGTGGTCCAGGCGTATCTTCGAGCCTTTGGCCCGGCGAGAGCCGAGCAGGTCGGGGATTGGCTCGGCCCAGGCCTCGGTGTCAAGCGAAAGGTCATCGCGGGCTGGCTCGACGGGCTCGCCGACCGGCTTGTCACCGTCGGCATCGAAGGCGAACGGGTGCTCGTCCGCCGTGAGGATCTCGACGAGCTCGAGGCGAGCCGGGCCTCGGCCGCGATCCGACTGCTGCCGGGCCGCGACCCGTGGGTGATGGGGCCGGGCACCGACGATCCTCACGTGGTCCCGCCGGCCCGGCGGGAGCCGGTCAGCAGATCGGCGAACCTGGTCGTCTCCCGGGGCGTCGTCGCCGGGACCTGGACGATCCGTGACACGAGCCTCTCCGTCACGTGGTTCGGTGAGTCGGGACGCGTTCCCCGTTCCGCGCTCGGCGAGGAATGCGCCCGGCTCTCGTCCTTCCTCGACCGGCCGCTCGAACTCTCCGTCGCATGACCGTTCGCGTCCGATTCGCGCCGAGCCCGACTGGCTCGCTGCACCTCGGAAACGCGCTGACCGCCGCGGTGAACCGTCGCTTCGCGGACGACCACGGCGGCACACTCGTGCTGAGGATCGACGACACCGACGCGACGCGCGCCGTCGCCGACGGCGTCGAAGCGATCGTGGCCGACCTCGACTGGCTCGGGATCGCCTGGGACGAGGGGCCGGTGTGCCAGAGCGAGCGCGGGCAGATCTACGCCGAGGCGGCGGCGACCGCGGAGCGGGAGGGAGGCGCCGTGCGCGACACGGATGGCTCGCTCCGGCTCGACGGCGTGACGCTCCTGCGTCCCGACGGAACCGCGACCTACCAGCTCGCAACGGCCGCCGACGACCTCGACCTGCGCATCACGCACGTGATCAGGGGGTCGGACCATCGTCCGAACGAGGCGGTGCAACGCCGCATCGCTCGCGCGCTCGGCGCAGAGCTGCCCGAGGTGATCCACCACGGCCTGCTGCTCGGCGAGGACGGCAAGAAGCTCTCGAAGCGTCACGGCCACGCGTCGGTCGCCGACTTCCGGGACGAGGGGATCCCCGCGGCGGCGCTCCGGGCGTACCTCGACGAGCTCGGTCTGCCGGCGCACGACGTTCACCTCGACCGGGCGCGCATCGGCCGGCTCGCGATCGAGGCAATCGAGGCGATGGGCGACGAGGAGCTCGCTGCGGCCGCGGCCGCGCCTCCGACGGCCGTCCGCGCGCTCCGCGGAGCACGCACGCTCGTCGAGGCGCGCGAGATCGGCCGACAGATCG
>DASTKF010000293.1:0-3409 GCA_035716065.1 Gaiella sp. | reverse complement strand
CGATGGTGATGCCGTTCGGCGGCGACCGGGCGATGGTGACGATCGATCCCGGCGCGCGCGCCGCAGCGGCGGACGTCGCCGCGCTCGAGCCGCGCGCGGTTGCCGCGAGCCTCGACCAGCTGTACGTCGTCCCCGACCTCGGCACGGCGTACCTCACGTGCGGCGACGACGACCTCCGCGCCTATGAGGGCCGTCCGCCGGCAGCGTTGGACGGCGCCCACGCGCTCTTCGTCAACCAGCGCGAGGCGCTCGGGCTGAGCGGGGAAGGGACGGTTGCCGACGCCGCGCGGTCTCTCGCCGAGCGGGTCGAGACCGTCGTCGTCACGCGGGCGGCGCAGGGCGCGATAGCCGTGTCGGACGGCTCGACGCTGGAGGTTCCGGCCGAGACGATCGAGCGACCGATCGACACGACGGGCGCCGGAGACCTCCTCGCCGCCGCGTACATCTGGGCCGACCTGCGCGGCGCGGAGCCGGAAGACCGGCTGCGCTGGGCGGTGCTCTACGCGGGGTTGGCGGTCTGCACGCCGACGGGGGTCGGCGGCGCCGTCGACCTCGAGACGCTGCTACGTGAGGGCGCCTCGCGCGGGCTCGCACCGCCCCCGCAGCTCACCGCGGGCTGAGCAGCGCGCCGAGCCGAGCGAGACCGGGGCGCGCGCCGACGCGGTCGGCCGCGAGCAGCACGGCGCCCGCCACAGGCTCGACGTCCGGGTACACGGGCTCCCCGTTCGGGACGCGCGAGAGGAGCACGGAGCGCAGCAGCGGGGAGGGGTGGCGCAGGACGCTGCCGCAGAGGACCAGCGGGAACGGCGCGCCGTCCTGGCCCGTGCGCGTGGCGCAGACTCGCGCGTAGTCCCCCATGCGGCCCGCGACGGTCTCGACGATCTCGCGTGCGACCTCGTCGCCAGTCTCCGCCTCGTCGAGCACGGCGCCGGCCAGGCGCCCTGCCTCCGGCTCGTCCGGACCGTCGATCCTCGTCAGCACGTGGAGCAGCTCCTCGGCGTCCTCGCAGCCCCAGCGCTCGAGTGCCCGGCCGAGGAGCGTCGTCTCCGGCCCGAGCCCGAGCATGTGCCGCCAGATCGCGGCGAGCGCCTGTGAACCGAGCCCGTGCGCTCCGGTCGAGTCCGGCCAGAAGCCGAAATGGAACAGCTCGCCGGCGGCGTTCCGGCCGGCGAGCGCCGAGTACGTCCCGATCACGACCGCCACCCCGACCATGTCGTCCGTGCCGCTCCGCAGGCCACCGACTGCGTCGTTGACGATCTCGGGAACCTCCGGCAGGCCGAGCCGCTCGCGGAGCTCTCGGCGCAGGTAGTCGAAGTCCTCCGGCCAGTCGGCACCGGCGAGGCTGAACGCGGCGGCCGCGAGGTCGCCCGCCCCGGTGCGGGCCTCGTCGAGCGCCGCGTCGACCGCACGCACGATCTCGGCAACGGCCGCCTCCGAACCGCGCGCGGCATGGATGTCCCCGCAGCCCGCGCGGCCCGCGCCGAGCACATCACCCTCGCCGCTCACGACGACGGCGACCGTCTTCGTGTTTCCGCCGTCGACGCCGAGCAGGAGCGAGCTCACGCGAGCAGCCTCTCCGGCAGGTGGTCGCGGTGGGCCTCGGCGAGCGCGTCGTAGACCCGCTCGGCGACGTCGACCTGGCGCACGAGCGGGTTGGCGCTAAGGGCTCGGATCCCGTCGGCGCGGCTCCCGCCCCAGGCCGTCTCGGCGGCGAGGGCCTGGTATTCGCCGAGCATCTCCACGAGGCCGCGCACGTGGCGCGGGAGCGGGCTCGCGGGGATCACGTCGATCCCACCTCCGTGGCAACGGCCGAGCACCTCGACGACGAGATCCTCGGGGAAGCCCGGGAGCGCGCCGCCCGCGTTCGGCAGGTTGACCGGGTGGATCTCGTCCTTGTCGTTGAAGACCGCGTCCATCACGTCGATCGCGAGCTCGAGCTCGTGGATGCCGCCGCGTGAGCGGCCCGGGTCGAGCTGCGGGTCGTCGGTCTCCGCCTGCTCGGCGTAGTGGCTCCAGTAGTCGCTCGACCAGCCGAGGATGTCCTCGGCGCGGGTCGTGGCCTTGCCCTGGAGCTCCGCGAGGACGTCGTCGGTGAAGTAGTAGTACTGGAAGTAGTCCGCCGGCACGGCGCCCATCGCCGCGGCCAGGCGGAGCTGGCGGCGGAGGTGCGGCTCGAGCGTCGGGTCGTCACGGCGACGCTCCCACGCCTCCTCGATCAGGGGCAGCGGGTCGCGGCCGCCGTAGTCGTGCTCGACGCCCCAGCAGGCGTGGTTCAGGCCCACCATCGTCACCTGCAGGGCGTCGGGGTCGAGCCCCGCCGACGAGGCGATCTCGTCGCGGAAGTAGATCGGTCCCTCGCAGAGCGAGACGATCTTCACGGGCGAGTGGTGCGTGACCGCCTCGGCGACGATGTTGACCGGGTTCGTGTAGTTGAAGATCCAGGCGTCCGGGCAGAGCTCCTCCATCTCGGCGCAGACGTCCTTCAGCACCGCGATCGCCCGAAGTGCCATGAAGAACCCGCCTGCGCCCTGCGTCTCCTGGCCGATCAGTCCGTGCTCGAGCGGGATCCGCTCGTCGTGGACGCGCGCCGCGAAGCCGCCCGGCCGGAAGGACGACAGGACGGCGTCGCAATCCTCGAGCGCGGCGCGGCGGTCGGTCGTCGCGGTGACGGCGATATCGAGTCCGCGCGTCCGCGCCATCTTCTCGGCCAGCGTGCGGATCAGCCCGAGCCGCTCCTGGTCGAGGTCGACGAGCACGACCTCCGAGCCGTCGAAGTCGGCGCCGTTCGCCATGAAGGAGGCCATCGTCCCGGCCGCCCGGGTCGAGCCCCCTCCGAGATACACGAGCTTGATCCTTGCCATTGGTCTATGTCACTCCTTGAGCGCTCCGGCGAGCATCCCCCGGACGAAGTGCCGCTGCAGGAAGAGGTACACGAGCAGGATCGGCAGCGCGACGAGGACCGCCGCGGCGGCGACCTTCGTGGGATCGGTCGCACGCGAGGCGCCCGCGAAGAAGCTGAGGCCGAGAGGCGCGGTCTGGTGGGACTCGGTGCCCGAGACGAGCACCAGCGCGAGCAGGAACTCGTTCCAGGTGTACGTGAAGACGAGCACCGACATGGTGAGCACGGCGGGCATCGCCTGCGGCATCAGCACGCGCGAGAGCACGCCGAAGCTCGAGGCGCCGTCCATCCGCGCCGCCTCGATCAGCGAGCGCGGCGTCGAGCGGAAGAACGCACGCATCCAGAACGTGCCGAACGCGACCGACTGCCCGATCTGCGGGAGGATCAGCGCCCAGTACGTGTTGAGCAGGTTCCAGTGGAGGAGCGGGACGTCCTGGAAGTCGTAGTAGAGGGGGATCACCGTCGCCTCGTACGGGAAGATGATCCCGAGCAGGATGATCGGGAAGACGA
>DASTKF010000292.1:0-4818 GCA_035716065.1 Gaiella sp. | reverse complement strand
TCGAGCCGGTCGTCACCGGGTTCGATCCCGAACTGGTGCTCGTGTCGGCCGGGTTCGACGCGCACGTCGACGATCCGCTCGCCGGGATGGAGGTGACCGAGGCCGGGTTCGGGGAGCTTGCGCGCCGCTCGGCACAGCTGGGACCACGCGTCGCGGCCGTGCTCGAAGGGGGCTACAACCTCGCCACGCTGCCGCGGCTCGTCGACGCAGCCCTCGAGGGCTTCGAGGGCGGCTGAGCCTCACCAGCGCCGCAGAAGCCTCTCCGCCTCTTCAGCCAGCTCGGCGACGATGGCAGCGGCAGGCGCCACCTCCCGTACGTGTCCGACACCCTCGCCGGCGTACATCGCCATCGCGGCGATGGTGCCCGTCACGTCGCGGCTCGGCGTCCGTGCGGAGAGCCGTGAGAGCGGCTGCGGGCCGCTCGACGTCTCGAGTGTGGCGACGACGTCGCCGGTGAACGCCTCGCCGGCCGCGAGCGCCGACGCGAGCACGCGATGGGGCGCGTCTGGCCATCCGACCGAGAACGCCGTCGAACTCGACGAGCCGCGCACGAGAGGCCGCCAGGCGGACGTCGTCGAGAGCGTCGATCTGCCCGAGCGGCGGGACGAAGTTCACGCCGAAGGGGGCTGCACCGGCGTCCGCGAGCTCGTCGAGGCGTTCGCGTAGCGCCCGCGTGCCGCCACGCTGCATCATCCCGAGACCGCCCGCGCGGCAGACTGCGCCGACGAGCTCCGGTGTCGTGACGCCGCCTCCCATCGCGGCCAGCTGCAGCGGGACCGTGCAGCCGACGAGTCGGTGAACGGGGTACTCGGCATCCGACTCGGTCGAAGTATGACGCGGCCGGCCGGTTGCCTGCGCCGGTCAGACCGAGACGCTGACCGGAGAGGTCGCGATCCAGGCGAGCGTGCAGCAGAATACGACGACCCCGATCGCGAGCAGCGCAAGACCGAGCCGCCGGGACGACAGCTTCGTGCTCATCCCCGCGAAGAAGAGCGACGCAGCGAACATCACGACGCCGAGCACGTAGTTCGTCGAGCGCTGCAGGTTCGTCCGGGCCTGCGTCGAGGCCTCGTCGGCTGCTTTGTTGAGAGCCGTCGCCTGCTCGCGCGCCGCCAGCCTGTACTGCGGCATCGCGAACGGAGTCAGTGGAGCGTTCGGGTTCTTCAGGGGCCTCGTCGCGATCCACGCGACGGCGGCAGGCTTGAACTCGGCCCGGAACCGCTTGAAGTAGAAGTCGCGCAGCACCCGGTCGCCGCTCGCATACGCGTTAGCCCACTGCATGAACACGGCCACGTCCACCGAGGTCTGTGTGTTCGCAAGATCGTCCTTCTGCGTCGCGTCGAAGCGGTCGGCGTTCGCCCGTCCGATCGCCTTCGTGGCCTCGCTCCCCCACCGGCTCGCCTGATAGCCGCTCCACGCGGTGGCGACGGTCGCGATCGCGAGCAGGACGGTTGCGACCAGGGCGACTCGCTCGCCGCGTGCCTCGCCGCTCAGAGCGGTCTTCCCAGCTCGTCGCAGGGTGGCGTCACGCCGGGCGCCAGGGACGGGACCACGTCGTCCAGAACGCGCAACGACCGCTCCATCGCGACGGGTTTCAGTCCTCCGACGCCTGGGTGGAACGGCTGATCGAGCGATCCCAGCAAGAGGAGCATGACCGTGATCACCGAGGCGACGCCTCCCATCAGCACTCCCTGCGTCACCGCGCGCTCGCCGCGGTCGGCGAAGAACAGCATGTACACGAAGATCACGGCCGAGATGAAGAAGAGGACGATCCAGAGCTGCGTCGGGATCACGCCAACGGCTCCGTGGACCCGGTCGCGGCGGGCCTCCTCGCGCGTCGAGGTCTGGTCGAGCCACTTGTCGTAGGCGGACTGCTGGCTGGCGGTCGCCGGCTGAACGCCCCGGTAGGTCTCGAAGAGCGCGAGGCCCCACGGGTTCGGCGCATCGCCGATCGTCCCGTCCTGCATCCGCGGCCATTCGACACCGACCACCGAGCGCCCGTAGCAGATGAGTTGTCCCGTGAGCTTCGACACGACTGACGGTGGAAACTGCTGCGCGTTCTCGACCTGCTGCACGAGGACGAGCGCCTCCGCCTCCGCGCCCGCGCGCGACTGGTCGTAGCTCGTGAAGGCGAGAAAGATGATGAAGCCGAGCAGCACCGAGAACCCCGTCGCGAGCACGCCGAAGACGCCCGAGGCTCGGTCCCCGTCCGAGAAGTAGCTGCCGTCCGGCGCGCGCCGGCGCACGACGAGCATCGCGGCGATTGCGACTGACGTCACCGCAATGACGACGAGGGCTCCGACGACCACGTTCACGCCGGGGGGAAGCTACACAGTGCGGCCGACGCCGACGAGAGGATGAGCGGCGCAGCTTGTCCGGGGTGGTACGGTCGCCGGCACGGACGGGCACTCCGCGATCAGGATCGCGCCGCTCGAGCGCGACGACCTCCCGGCGGCGGACAGGGTCTTCCGGCTGGCGTTCGGCACGCAGTACGGCCTCGCCGACCCGCTGGCGTTCGCCCCCGGATCCGAGATGGTGCGCAGCCGCCTGCACGCCGGGCACGTCCGCTCCTTCAAGGCGTCGCGGAACGGCGAGCTCGTGGGCTCGGCGTTCCTGTCGCGCTGGGGCAGCCTCGCCGTCTTCGGCCCCCTCACGGTCGCCCCGGACGCCTGGGGCCTCGGGATCGGATCGCAGCTCCTCGACGCCTGCCTGGACGTCGGCGCCGAGTGGGACGTGGCGAGCATCGGGCTGTTCACCCTCCCGGAGAGCCCCAAGCACCTCCGCCTCTACCGCAAGCACGGGTTCTGGCCGGGCTCGCTCATCGCGCTCACCGAGAAGCGTGTCGCTCCGCGTGCGGCCGAGCTCGAGACGCTCGGGGGGCTGGACGCGCATGCGCGCGCGGCGGCGATCGAGGAATGCCGTGCGGTCTCGAGCATGCTGCGCGACGGCCTCGACCTCACGGGCGAGGCCGAGTGCCTTGCCGAGCCGGACGTGGGTGACGTCGTCATCGTCCGTGAGGGCGGTCGCGTGGCCGCGTTCGCGTTGTGCCACGTCGGCGCAGCGTCCGAGGCGGTCACGGGATCGTGCTACGCGAAGTTCGCGGCCGTGCGGCCCGGTGCGGGTGGCGTCGGCCTGCTCGACGGCCTGCTCGACGCGTGCGAGACATTCGCGGCGCAGCGCGGCGCCGGCCGCCTCGAGGTCGGCGTCAGCCTCGGACGGCGTGAGGCGGCCAAGCTGCTCGGCGAACGTGGCCACCGGACGTTCCGTCACGGTGTCGCCATGCACCGGCCGGCGGACGAGTCGACCGCCATGTCGGCGCAGCTCGTGCTGGACGATTGGCGCTGAGCTCAGTCGGGCAGGAGCGGCATCGCAAGTCCCGGCCTGCGGCCGAGGAGGACGCCGCGCATGATCGCCGCAGTGCCGTAACGCTCACGAATCTCGTCGACCGCCTCGTCGAGAGCCGCACCGCCGGCCGCTTCGATGGGCAGCACGAGCTGCACGGCGCGGGCGTGCTCGAGGTTGGTGACCGCCAGCCCGATCAACGTCAGCCCGCGCGCCTCGATCAGCGGCGCGGCGGTGGCGAAGAGCTCGCGTGCGACGCGGAGGACCACATCGGTCTCGGTAGTCGCCCGGGGCAGCGTGTGCGAGCGGGTCGCGCGCGAGAGGTCGTCGAAGCGAAGGCGCAGCACGACCGTCCGCCCGGCGCGGCGTGCCCGACGCATCCGGCCGGTGACGCGATCCGAGAGCGCCACGAGGGTCGCGTCGATCTCCGCGGGTGCGCGCCGCCTCCAGCCGAGCGCCCGCTGCGATCCGATGGAGCCGCGTCGCCGGCCTGTTCGGACCCGGCGACGATCGTGGTTCTGCGCGAGCGCATGGAGGTGGCGGCCGGTCGCGCGACCGAGCATCGCCACGAGCGCGTCCTGGGGCAGCTGCGCGACCTGGCCGACCGTCCTGATCCCGCGTTCGTGCAGCCGCGCGGCGGTCTTCGGCCCGACCCCCCAGAGGCGCTCGACCGGCAGCGGGTGGAGGAACTCGAGCTCGCCGTCGGGCGGGACGACGAGCAGGCCGTCAGGCTTTGCTACGCCGCTCGCCACCTTGGCGAGGAACTTCGTGCGCGCGACGCCGACGGTGATCGGGAGGCCCACCCGCTCGCGCACCTGGCGCCGTAGGCGCGCGGCGATCTCTCCCGGCGAGCCTGCGAGCCGCTGCATCCCGCGCACGTCGAGGAACGCCTCGTCGATCGAGAGACCCTCGACGAGCGGTGTCGCATCCTCGAAGACCCGGAACATCTCCTTGCTCGCCTCCGAGTAGGCGCTCATCCGGGGTGACACGACCACGGCGTGCGGGCAGAGCCGCCGCGCCTGGCGGCCGCCCATCGCCGTCCGGACGCCGTACGCCTTCGCCTCGTAGCTCGCCGCCAGCACGACCCCTGCTCCGACGACGACCGGCCGTCCTCGCAAGGCGGGATCGTCCCGCTGCTCGACCGACGCGAAGAATGAGTCGACGTCGGCGTGCAGGATCGTCGGTTCCATGAGAACATATGTTCTCATATGTCCATCGGATCGTCACGCTCCAGGCATAGAAAAAGCCCCGTTACCAGGGCTTTTTCTGTAGCAGGCCTGTAAGCCGGATTTTGTCGTGGATGGCCATCCATCTAGGCCGCCGGTTCCCCGGAGGCTCGAGCGGCGTACCCGGTCCCTCGGCGGGCCGCGTCAGCGGGACCTGCTTCGCCTTGCACCGGACGGGGTTTGGCAAGCCGGCCGTGTCGCCACGGCCGCTGGTGGGCTCTTACCCCACCCTTTCACCCTTACCGGTCGT
>DASTKF010000291.1:0-2156 GCA_035716065.1 Gaiella sp. | reverse complement strand
GAGGTAGTTGTCGAACACGCGCAGGGGGCTCACCTCGACCTTGTCGCGCGTGTCCTGGTCGAGGCGGTTGCCGTTCTCGGCCAGCCAGGCGCGCAGCGTCTCGAGGTAGGCGGGACGGCAGTCGCGGCAGCCGATCGAGTTCAACTCGAGGTGGTAGCGCGTGACGCCCAGGCGGCCGAGCAGCGTGTCGTAGAGCTGGATCAGCTCGGCGTCGATGGCCGGG
Source organism: Gaiella sp. (assembly GCA_035716065.1). Classification (GTDB taxonomy): domain Bacteria; phylum Actinomycetota; class Thermoleophilia; order Gaiellales; family Gaiellaceae; genus Gaiella. The sequence goes on along the minus strand of DASTKF010000291.1, from coordinate 1,933 downwards.
TCGTCGCTGCCGAGCGCCTCCACCGAGGCCTGCCAGTGCTCGCGGTAGCGACCGCGGCCGGGCGCGCCGTAGCGGTACATCGAGGCGATCGTGTAGAGCTTCACCGGCTGCGGATCGCGGTGCATGCCGTGCTCGACGTATGCGCGGCAGATCGGCGCGGTGCCCTCGGGCCGGAGCGTGAGCGAGCGGTCGGAGCGGTCCGAGAAGGTGTACATCTCCTTCTGCACGACGTCCGAGCCCGCGCCGGACGTGCGCGCGAAGAGCGCCGTGTCCTCGAACACCGGCGTGACGATCCGGCGGTAGCCATACAGCCGGCAGAGTCGCTCGACCTCCCCGGTGACACGCTGCCAGGCGGGCATCTCCGCCGGGACGACGTCGTGGGTCCCGCGTGGCCGCTCGATCTTCGGGCGGTCGCTCACCCCGCGGCCTTCCCCTCCGCGTCGCGGAGCTCGGCCAGGAACGGGTTCCGCGCCAGCTCCGCCCCCAGCGTCGTCGAGGGCCCGTGGCCCGGATGGACCGCCGTCCCAGGCGGGAAGCGCTCGGCGAGCGTGCCGATCGAGGCCAGCAGCGTGGCCCAGTCGCCGCCCGGGAGATCGGTGCGACCGACCGAGCCCGCAAACAACACGTCGCCCGACAGGAGTACACCGTCCACCGCGTACGCCAGATGCCCCGGCGAGTGCCCCGGGACGGCGACGACGTCGACCTGCAGCCCGGCCAGCTCGAGCAACTCGCCGCCGCCCAGGAGCACGTCCGCAGTCCACGGCCTGACGTGGATGCCGGGCGGCGTGAACGCGTCCGGGGTCTCGAGGAGCGCGCGCTCGCCGGCCGGGCCGTAGACCGGTGCACCGGTGCCTTCGGCGAGCTCGGCCAGGCCCAGGATGTGGTCGAAGTGGCCATGTGTGACCAGGATTGCGGCGCAACGTGAGCCGTGGGATGCGAGCGCGAGCCGAATGTCCGCCGCGGGGCCGCTCGGGTCGACGACGAGCGCCTCGGGAGCGCCGCGTTCGGCCCGAACGAGGTAGCAGTTCGTCTCGAGTGGACCGAGCGGCAACTGGTCGACCACGGCTGGCACGACGCGAGTCTACGGACGCTCGGAGGTTTCGCTGCGCGGCGTGGCGCGATACGGTTGCGCGGTGGAGTCGTGGGACCTGACGACGATCGAAGCGCCGGGCGGCATGGTCGATCCGACGGTGCTGACGACCGACGACGGAACCCGCGCCATCGCCATCCGCCTCGAGGCCGGCCAGACGATGAACGACCACCAGGTACGCGAGCGGGCGTGGCTCACCGTCATCGAGGGCCGTGCGCAGATCCGCTGCAGCGACCAGGTGGTGGACGGCGGCGTGGGCACGCTCGTGACGTTCGAGCCGGGCGAGCGCCGCGCCGTGTCGAGCGAGAGCGGCGCTCGGCTTCTTCTGATCCTCGCGCCGTGGCCCGGCCCCGGGCACTACCTCGACGGCGAGTCGCCCTCGTAAGCCGGACCGCGGGGTTCGCGGCACGCGGCCGTCAGCGTCCGGCCGGCTTGGCCTTCTGGAGGCGCTTCTCGTGCGAGCGCCAGACGAGCCGGTCCATGAAGTAGCTGAAGGGGATGAAGATCGCGAGCAGGAAGACCGTCTGGACGATCGCACCCGCCGGCGTGAGCCTGCCTCGCCCGAGAAGCATGACGGTCGCGAAGAAGATCGGGGCGAACAGCGCTCCGCGCTTGAGCACGCGATTCCAGTTCGGCGGCTGCGGGGTGCCCCGCGCGGACCTCCCCTTCGAGCCGCTTCGCGCGGCGGCCTTCGTCGCCGGTTTGGCGGGCGCCTCGGTCTTCAGCTCGCTCGCGCTGAGGACGGTCTCGTTCCCCTCGGCGTCGATCTCGACGAGTTCGTAGGCGTGGCGCTTCTCCTTCGCCCGCTTGCGACGCTGCTTCTGGCTCGCCATCGTCTCGATT
>DASTKF010000290.1:0-6515 GCA_035716065.1 Gaiella sp. | reverse complement strand
ATCGTCACGATGCCGTCCGGCGCGATGCCGGCGAGGGCGTCGCCGATTCGCCGCACGGTGAAGTCGCTGATCGGACGCGGAAGCTTGTCCCGCCCGAAGTACGCGCAGTCGGAGATCTCGTCCGAGCTCGGCGCGGGCACGGCACCCTCCTCGACCCGGCACCGGAACACCACATGGTGGCTGTCGTTGTCTCGCTTGTAGTAGACGCCGGTCAGGAGCTCCACGCGCCCCACGAGGCCGGGCTCCTCGCGAAGCTCGCGAAGGGCGGTTGCATCTAGGGATTCGCCCGGTTCGCTCATCCCACCGGGCAGCTCCCAGTTGAGGAGGCCGTATGTGTGCCTGACGAGCAGGATGCAACCGGCATCGTCCATGATCGCGGCGGCCGCGCCGACGAATCGTCCCGGCCAGTCCATATCCGGGCGCTAGTCCTTCGCCACGAAGAGCCGTAGACGACTTGAACCAGTGGAGCCGACGGGACTCGAACCCGTGGCCTTCTGACTGCCAGTCAGACGCTCTCCCAGCTGAGCTACGGCCCCTCGGTCGCGAAATCGTAGCCGCTCGAGCGCGAAGTGATCCGCCCAGTTGATCCTCTTGCTCTGGCTGTTGCGGGCTGGCGCCAGGCGCAACTGAACGAACGACCGACCTCCAAGCCACTCCAGCGGGAAGTAGAAGCAACGATCGATGTCGCCCGCGTATGCCGCGATCGCATCGACATCTTCGATTGAGTATCCGCGCTTGAGAAGCCCATTTCTCGTGCGGCGGCACCGATAGCAACGAATGATCACGACGTCGCCGGCCACCGCAGCCCACTTGCACTGGATTCGTTCGAGCCGATCACCGAGGTCGAAGATCAAGTCGTATCGCTCGCCGTCACTTAGGGCTCGATAAACGCCAATCCCGAGCGCCATCGCTTCCTTGGCGATAGCGAGCTCGGCGATTGCGCCCTTCTGGTCGGTCGTCAACTCCATGTACTCAGTATGGAGAACGAGCCGGACGGCCGTCGTCTGTCCAGTCAACGCCAGTTCAGCGCGAAGGTGTCCGACTGAAGTCGGACACCTTCCGCCGTTACGCCGTCGCGGCGGCCTCGAGCTTCGGGACGTCGTCCCAGAGGTCCTCGAGGCGGTAGTACTCGCGCGTCTCCGGGGTGAAGACGTGGAGGACGACGTCCAGGTAGTCGTCGACGATCCAGGTCGCCTCGGGGAGGCCGCTCGACGAGCGGGGGGTCAGCTTCGCGTCGCGCTTGAGCGTTGCGTACACCTCGTCGTGGATCGCCTTCGTGAGCCGGGGGTTCTTCCCTGTGGCGATCACGAAGTAGTCGGTGTAGTCGCACACCGAGCGCATGTCGAGGATGGCCACGTCCGTCGCCAGCTTCTCCTCGCAGAGAGCGGCGATGCGGCGTGCGGTTTCGAGCGAGCTCAGGTCGGGGTCGTCCCTTCGATCGGTTCGTCCGAAAGCATACCCCCGCCCCCTGGACGGTGAACGTGCCGATACAGCTCGAGTCGAGCGATCTCGGCCTCGACGGGAGGCGGGACGAGGCCGCTGATCGAGCCGCCGGCCGCGAGACGCCCGCGGATGTCGGACGACGAGACGGGCAGCGGGTCGATCTCGAAGAAGCCGACCCTGTCGGGCCGGCCGAGCCGGGCGAGCACGGCGTCGAGGCTCGCGCGGTCGACGCCCGGACGTGTGGCCACGCCGAGGCGCGCGAGGTCGAGCACCCGCTCTGGCTCCTTCCAGGCGAGAAAGCTCGCAAACTCGTCCGCGCCCACGAGAAAGACCGGATCGTCGAGCGCCAACGCCTCGAGCGAGTCGACCGTCCGCGGGAACGGGTCGAGCGAGACCTCGGCCTCGTCGAGCGGGGCGAACGCGAGCTCTGCGAGGAAGAGCCGGACCTGCGGCGCGGTCGCGACGTCCTTGTGGCCGGGCTCTTCGACGACGCGTACGAGCAGCCGGTCGAGATCGAACCGCTCGATCCCGCGCCGTGCGAGCTCGACGTGGCCCACGTGCGGCGGGTCGAACGCGCCGCCGAGGATGCCGACGTTCATTCCCACTCGAGCTCTTCGTCGCCGATCTCGACCAACACACCGCGGCGGATGCCCGCACCGCGGAGCGCCTCCTCGAGCTCGTCGTCGCCCGGGATCGCGCCGACGACCCGGAACCCCCGGTCGGTGCGCAGGATCCGGAACGATCGCCGCGCCGGAGGGGCAGGGCGGTAGTCCAGGAACTCGGGGAGCTCGGCCTCCTCGTCGCCGGGCTCGGGCGCCGCCGGGCACAGCGCGAAGAGCGCGCGCTTCAGACCCTCGATTCCCGCACCGGTGGCGCAGGAGATCCGATGGACGGCGACGATGCGCGGGTCGTCGACCGAGAACCGCGCCGGAGCGGGCGTGAGGTCGGCCTTGTTGAGGACGACGATCTGCGGCCGCTCGTCGAGGCCTGCGCCGTAGAGCGCCAGCTCGCGATCGATCGTCGCGAAACGGTCGTCGGCGTCGCCCTCGGAGCCGTCGATCACGTGCACGAGCAGGCGCGCACGCTCGAGATGCGCGAGGAACGCGTGGCCGAGGCCGACGCCGTCGCTCGCGCCCTCGATCAGGCCGGGAACGTCGGCGACGGTCAGCTGTGTCCCGTCCCGTGCTTCGACGGTGCCGAGCACGGGCTGGAGCGTCGTGAACGGATAGTCGGCGACCTTCGGCGTCGCGTTCGAGATGCGGCGCAGGAGCGACGACTTGCCCGCGTTCGGAAGCCCTGCGAGCGCGGCGTCCGCCACCAGCTTCAGGCGAAGCTCGAGCGCCAGCTCCTCGCCCGGCATCCCTGTCTCCGCGAAGCGCGGCGTCTGCCGGGTCGGCGTCGCGAAGCGCGCGTTGCCCCGCCCACCGGCTCCGCCGCGCGCCACGACGACGCGAGCACCCGCCCGCGCGAGATCCGATACGAGCCCGCCGTCCTCCCCGGTCACTTGCGTCCCGACCGGCACGGCGAGATCGACGGGCGTGCCGTCCGCACCGTGCTTGCGCGAGCCGCCGCCGTTCCCTCCACGCGCGGCGGCGAAGACGCGCCGGCCGCGCAGCGAGGACAGGTCGCGGAGCGACGGATCGGCGACGAGCGTCACATCGCCGCCGCGGCCGCCGTCCCCCCCGTCAGGCCCACCCCTGGGGACGAACTTCTCGCGTCGGAAGCTGAGCGCTCCGTCACCGCCGCGTCCCGAGCGGGCGACGATGCGGGCACGGTCGTGGAACACGGAGCCACCGAAGCCGCGGCGAAGCGGCTTCCGGCGTCAGTCCTCGGCGGACGCCGTGACCGAGATCGAGCGCCGCTCGCCGCTGCGATGGAACTCGACGACGCCCGGACGGAGGGCGAAGAGCGTGTCGTCGCGGCCGATACCGACGCCCGGCCCGGGGCGGAAGCGGGTGCCGCGCTGGCGGACGATGATCATCCCGGCCTTGACCTCCTGGCCCGCGAACATCTTCACGCCGAGCCGCTGGCTCTGCGAGTCACGGCCGTTCTTGGAGGAGCCGAGCCCCTTCTTGTGTGCCATTTAGCTCTCCTCCTCTGCGGTCGCTGCCTCGAGCGCAGCGATGGCGCCCTTGCGCTTGCCGTGCGCCTGCTCGTAGTCGAGGGCAGCGGCGACAGCGTCCGCGTCCCACGACGGGGCGGCCTCCTTGATCTGCGCGACCGTGAGGCCCTCGTATCCTTCGGGCAGTCGGGACGAAGCCTCAGCGGGCGCAGCGGCAGGCTCGGGCGTCGCCTTCTGCTTCGGCTTCGCGCGCTCGCCCTTCGATCCCGCGCCGCCGATCGACTCGATCTGGATGCGGGTGAGCGAGGAGCGGAAGCCCGTGTGGCGCTTGTAGCCCGTCCGCTTCTTGTACTTGCCGATGCGAATCTTGGGGCCCTTCTCCTGCGAGACCACGCTCGCCGTGACGACGACGTCGGCCGGCGCGATCTGCGGATCGCCGGAGCCCCCCGCGAGCAGCACGGCGGGAGTGAAGGACGCGCCGTCGTCGAGCGCGAGACGGTCGACGAGCAGCCGCTCGCCCTCGCGGACGCGGTACTGCTTCCCACCGACGGAGATGATCGCGTAGCTCATGCTCGAGGCCTTCTGACGAGGAAAACGCGGGCAGTGCCCGCGAGCCGCAGGATTGTAGCGGAGATCCGTGGCCCGGACGCGGTCACGGCCTGCGGTCGAAGTCCTCGATCCACTCGGACATCGGGACGTACCCGGCCTCGTCCGGCGAGTCGGCCGACGCGTCCGCGGTCTCGACGGCGACCTCGCGCGGCGCCGGCTCCGGCGGCGCGCCGTCACCGTTCGTCTCGAGCTCGACTGCGGCGGTCTCGGCTGCGGTGGGCTCTGTGAGCTCGGCGCCGTCGCCGTTCACCGCAGCCGTCGTCTTCTTGCGGTTCCGGCCACCACGCGACCCGCGCCGTGTCCGCTTTCGCGGCGCGGCGCCGCCGCCGTCGGCGGCGGAGGGCGTCGCCTCGAGAGCCGTCTCGGGCTGGGTGGCATCGTCTGCGGCACCGTCGTCCGGGACGTGGATCCGGGGTGCACGGCGCTTCGGTGCCGGCTTCTCGACGGGCGCCTCGTCCGCCGCGACCGGCGGCGCCTCGGCCTCGGCCGACGGGCCAGGCTCGGACGCCTGCTCGCCGGCGTCGGCGACCGTCGCGGCCGGCGCGGCCGGCTTCTTGCGGCGCTTCCCACCGCGCGAGCCACGCCGGGTCCGCTTCTTCGCAGGCGTCGGCGAGCCGTCCTCGTCCGTCGCCGCCGCGTCCTCGGGCTCGGCCTCCGGTTCCGTGACGGCGTCGGCTTCCTCCCCCTCGAGCTCGGCCTCGACGGTCGCGTCGGCCTCCGGCTCCGCGGCCTCGGGCTCGTCGGACTTGCGGCGTGCGGGTGCGCGGGTCGGCTTCTCGGCCTCGCTCTCGAAGGTGATCGGGGCGACGCCGGGATCGCCGGCGACGAGCGTCGCGAACGCCTGGCCCTCGAGCACCCGCCCGATCGTGACCTTCGCCTTCTTGCCGACGAGCTTCGCCGCGTCGGCGACCACGACGTCCATGCCGTCGAGCTTCCCGACCGCCGCGCTGCCGTCGTGGAGGTCGATCTCGACGAGCTTCAGCTCGACCTCGGCCCCCTCGATCAGGGACGTCTGCGGCGCGAGGTCGTCGCGGCGCCCCTCGGCCAGCACCTCGAAGTGGTCCGCGTGCGCGTGACCCTCGGCCGGGACGAGGAAGAACCGCCTGCGGGTCGCGTCCTCGAGCTCGCTGAGCCGCCGGCCGCCGGGGCCGGCGAGAAGCGCGAGCGTCCTCGGGTGGAGAGCGATCCGGTAGGCCTGGACGCGCGACCCGGCCCCCGCGACCGCAAGCGCCTTGAGACGACGCTCGACCTGGAGCGCGATCGTGGCGTCGGAGACGACGATCCCGTCGCCTGCGCACGTCGGACACTTCCGGGTCATCACCTCGCGTGGGCCGTCGGTCACCTTCTGACGCGTCATCTCGACGAGGCCGAGCGGCGAGATCTCGACGACGTACGTCTTCGTCCGGTCCCGCTCGAGCTCCGTGCGGAACGCCTCCTCGACGGCCTGCCGATTCTTCGGGTTCGCCATGTCGATGAAGTCGATGACGACGATCCCGCCGATGTCGCGCAGCCGCAGCTGGCGGACGACCTCCTTCACAGCCTCGAGGTTGTTCTTGACGATCGTGTCCTCGAGACGCTGGGTCGAGCTCTTCGAGCGCGAGCCCACGAAGCTGCCCGTGTTGACGTCGATGACCGTGAACGCCTCGGCGTAGTCGAACACGAGGTAGCCACCCGACGGCAGGTCGACACGACGGTCGAGCGTCGAGGAGATCTCCTTGTCGACGCCGAACTTGCCAAAGAGCGGCTCCTTGTCCTTCGTCTTGTGGACGCGCTCGATCATGTGCGGCGACGTCTTCTTCAGGTAGCCGACGATGCGCTTGTAGGTGCGCTCGGAGTCGACGTGCGCGGCGACGAAGTCGCCGGCGAACAGGTCGCGGACGATCCGCAGAGGCAGCTCCGCCTCCTGGTACACGAGCTCGGGGCCTGTCGCGAGCTTCTGGCGTGCCTGGATCGTCTTCCAGAGCCGCTGGAGGAAGACGAGGTCGCGCTCGATGTCCTCCGCCGAGGCGCCTTCGGCCGCCGTGCGCACGATGACGCCGCCCGTCGAGGGCGCGATCCTCTTGAGGATGTCCTTCAGGCGGTTGCGCTCGGCGTCCTCGAGCCGGCGCGAGACGCCGAGGCCCTCGCCGTTCGGCACGTAGACGAGGAACCGCCCCGGGAGCGAGATCTCCGTCGTGAGCCGCGCGCCCTTCGTCTTCATCGGGTCCTTGACCGCCTGCACGAGGATCTGCTGCCCGCGCTGGATCAGGTCGGTGATCTTCTTCCCGTGCCGCTTGCCCTCGAGCTCCGGCACGACGATCTCGTCCACGTACAGGAAGCCGTTCTTCTCGAGGCCGATCTCGACGAATGCCGCCTCCATGCCGGGCAGCACGTTGTCCACTCGGCCGACGTAGATGTTCCC
>DASTKF010000289.1:0-2590 GCA_035716065.1 Gaiella sp. | reverse complement strand
TGGGCGCGACTCTAGACTCAGGGTGGTCGGCTGGTCATGAAGGAGGTGCGATGGGAGCCGTCGTGAAGCGCGTGGTGAAGGTCGTCGTCGCGCTCGTCGCCCTCGGCGCCGCGGGACAGCTGCTCGCGCGCCGGAAGACCTTCGGTGACGAGACCGCCGACGAGTTCGCGATCGCCACCTACCTCGGCGGCGTCGAGCGAACCTGCAAGGCCGCGGCGCTAGGGCGCGGGTCCGTGAGCGTCGTCCTCGGCGGCGTCGAGCTCGACCTGCGCGAGGCGACCCTCGACCCGAGCGGCGCCGATCTCGAGCTCTCGGCGACCCTGGGCGGTGTGAACGTGACCGTCCCGCGCGACTGGCGTGTGGTCGTCGATGACCGGGCGAGGCTCGGCGGCGTCGAGGCGCTGGTCACCGATCCCGAGGAGCTGCCCGACGACGCGCCGCTGCTTCGCGTCGTTGCCGGCGCGCGCCTCGGCGGCGTCTCGATCATCACCGACGCCGTCCGCACCCAGGCGACGGCGGACCCGGGCCACGAGCTCCGCGGCGCCGCCACCAGCTGACCGGGAGGATCCCGCGCGACGGCGACCGGATGCCCGTTCGGTCCGGTCACGCGGCCTCCCTGACCGGCTCGTCTGCGACCCGGACGGTGTCGCGCTCCGGCGACGGAGCGAGGAGCGTCGAGGACAGCACCGCTCCGAGCAGCGCCATGCCCGCGAGCACGAGCAGCGAGAGACGGAACCCGTGCGCCAGACCCGCCGTGCCCTCCGAGACCGAGCCGGCGGCGATCGTGTTCACCACCGCAAGGCCCACGGCGCCGCCCACCTGGCGGCTCGTGTTGAGCAGGCCGGAGGCTGCGCCCGCCTGGGCCGGCGCAACGCCCGCCAGGCCGGCGATCGTGACGGGGATGAAGCAGAGCGCGAAGCCGACGCCGTTGAGCACGAACGGGACGAGCAGGTCCACGCTGTAGTTCCCGGGCACCGGCAGCCGGGCGATCAGCGCGAGCGAGACGGTCACGAGCACGAGCCCGACGGTCAGCACGCCACGCGGCCCGAAACGGGTCACGAGCGACTGCGCGATGTTCGAGACGACCGCGATGGTCACCGCGATCGCGCTGAACGCGAGCCCCGTCTCGACCGCGGAGTGCCCGAGGACGTCCTGGAGGTACAGCGTCAGCAGGAAGAACTCCGAGAACGCGATCGAGGCGACGATCGTCGTCACGGCGTTGCCGACCGCGAACGTCCGGATGCGGAACATCGCGAGCGGCAGGAGCGGAGCGGCCGCGCGACGCTCGTTGAGGACGAACGCGACGCCGAGGCCCAGCGCCGCCGTCAGCACGCTCAGCGTGAGCGGGTCCGCCCAGCCGTGCGAGGTCGTCAGCGTGAGCGCGTAGACGAAGAGCATCACGGCGCCCGTGGCGGAGAACGCACCGGCCAGGTCGAAATGACGTAGGCCGTCGCGCACGACGCTCTCCCGCAGGACGAGCGGCACCGCGACGAGGAGCACGGCTGCGACCGGGGCGTTGACGAAGAAGATCCACGGCCAGCTGAGGTAGGAGGTCAGGACGCCGCCCACGAGGACGCCGACCGCGGCCCCGCTCCCGGATGCGGCTCCCCAGATGCCGAGCGCGGTGTTGCGGTCGCGGCCCTCGGCGAACGTCGTCATCAGCAGGGAGAGCCCGGCCGGCGCGAGCAGCGCGCCGCCGAGGCCCTGGAGCCCGCGGAAGGCGACGAGCGAGCCCGCCGACCAGGAGAGCCCGCAGAGAACGGAGCTGAGAGCGAAGAGCGCGATCCCTGCGGCAAAGACGCGGCGCCGGCCGAGCACGTCCGCCAGGCGTCCGCCGAGGAGGAGGAAGCCGCCGAAGACGATCGCGTAGGCGGTCACGACCCACTCGAGGCCGGACTGGGTGAAGCCGAGGTCGGTCTCGATCGACGGGAGGGCCACGTTCACGATCGCGACGTCGAGGATCACCATGAACTGCGCGACGACGATGAGCGCCAGCGCCGCCCACGGACTGGTAGGAAGCTCGCGTCGCCGTATCGCTGAAACTGACATCTATCGTTTCTCCCAATCGTTGATCTACACAACGATAGCAAGTGCGTACTCTGGAACCGGCTACACTTCGGAGATGGCCACCACGACTGAATCCCCACTGGCTAAGGCGGGCGTGAAGCCGCCGCGCGAGCTCGTCTCCAGCCCCTCGTTCCTGCTCAAGCGCCTCGGCTGGGCCGTCAAGGACCGCGTCGCGGACGCGTTCGAGGACGCCGGCTCGAGCGCCTATCACTACGCGGTCCTCGCCGTGCTCGAGGAGGGCGACCGCGAGACGCAGGCGACGATCGCCGACGCGCTCGCCTATGACCGCAGCTACCTGGTCGGCCTGCTCGACGAGCTGGAGGAGCGCAGCCTGATCGAGCGCCGCCGCGATCCCGCCGACCGACGCCGGCACATCGTGCGCGTCACGCCGGCCGGGAAGAAGTCCCTCGCGCGGCTACGTGCCGTCCACGAGAAGGTCGACGACGAGTTCTTCGGGCCGCTCTCGGCCGACGAGCGAAAGACCCTGCACACGCTGCTCCTGCGCCTCGCCGCGCACCACGAC
>DASTKF010000288.1:0-5767 GCA_035716065.1 Gaiella sp. | reverse complement strand
GCGCCGACCCGCGCCCGGTCCCGCCGGCGATCCTCGACGTCGCCGGAACGCTTTCGGCGCCGTAGGCGTCCCGCTCGAGCTCAGCCGATCAGCAGCGCGTCGGTCGGCGCGTAGCCGTCGGTGAGGAGCGGCACGTCGCCCGTCACGACGTCACGCTCCCAGCGCCCCCTCGCGGCCGCTCGCAGATCCGGCGCTGTCGGCGCGCGCGCAGTGCGCGTCTCCTCCCACGACTCGGCGAGGCGCGCCGGGGTCGGCGCCGCCCGCTCGGTGCCCACGAGGATGATGTTGCGGATGTCGCCCGCGTACCGGTCGCCGGGACCCTCGTACACGGGATGGAGCTCGACCGTCGGAAAGACGGCCGCGTAGGTCTTCCAGAGCGCGCGTGTGATCTCGGAGCTGCCGCCCGTGAGCGCGCCGATGACGTTCGTCGCGACGACGCCGCCAGGGGTCAGCCGGTCGCGCATCAGCTGCGCGAACTCGAGCGTCGTCATGTGGAAGGGGACGCCGTCCGAATAGAACGCGTCGACCATGATCACGTCGAACCGCTCGTCGGTTCGCTGCAGAAAACGTCTCCCGTCGTCCACCACGACCGGAAGCCGCGCGTCGCGCGGCAGGTGGAACCAGCGGTACGCGACGTCGACGACGGCAGGGTCGAGCTCGACCGTGGTCACCTCGACGTCGCGGAAGTCGCGCCAGAGCCGCTTCTGCACGGCCGCGCCGCCAAGCCCGATCACGAGGATCTTCTTCGCGCTCGGGTTGTACGCGAGCCCGAGCTGGAGGTAATCGCTGTACGAGAACCGCGTCGCGAACGGCCGCTTCAGGTACATCCCGCTCTGGAACGAGCTGTCGAAGCGGAGGTAGCGGGAGGTGCCGTCCTCGACGACGAGCAGGCGGTGGTAGCGCGTGTCGCGCGCCTCGCGGACGGTGAATCCCTCGCCGCCGAGGCCGACCTCGGCGGGGTCGAGCTTGCGCGGGGTGCGTACGTCTCGCTCGCGATAGAGCGGCGACCAGTTGCGGGCGGCCGAGCCTGCCAGCACCTTGCCGGTCGTGTCGGGCGCCAGCGCCCCGACGGCGAAGACCGCGACGCCCGCCGCGGCGACGAGGACGGCACCCGGCACCCAGAGCCGCTCGAGCAGTGCGACGACCGAGGCGGCGACGAGCAGCACAAGGGCGCCCACGGCGAGCACCTGGTCGGTGCCGTACTCGGGAACGAGCCAGAACGAGGTGGCGAACGTCCCCGCGATCGACCCGGCGGTCGAGATCGCGAACAGGCGTCCGGCGGTGCGCCCGAGCCGATCGATGTCGCGGGCGGCGAGCTTCACGGCAATCGGCGAGACGGATGCGAGCACGACGCTCATCGGGCCGAAGAGCGCGATCGCGGCGACGAGCGGGTCGAGCCGGGGGCCGGGGTCCCACGCGACCACCTGCTCGAGCACCCACTGGTCGACGAGCGGGATCGCGAGCACGAGGCACGCGCCGAGAGCGATCGCACCGACGAAGAGGTACGGCGTCGGCCAGCGGTCGGCGAGCGTCCCCCCGAGCCAGTACCCGATCGCGAGCCCCGTGAGCACGACGCCGATCAGCGCACCCCATACGTAGAGGGAGCTGCCGAAGGTCGGCGCGAGGACGCGGCTCGCCGCGATCTCGACACCGAGGAGCACGGCGCCGGAGAGAAACACCGCGGCCGCAAGCGCGAGCCCGTCGACCCGTGTCCCGCGGCGATCCATCGCTCAAGGGTAGATGTGGTAGACCCGGAGCCACGGTCGCGGCCGGCGCCCCGGCTCCGACGGTGTCGCATGGGCCGGCGACAGCCGCTCGAGCGAACGGTAGAAGCGCGCCTCGCGCGGGTAGCGATCGGCAGCCGCCAGCACGCGGTCGGTGACACCTCCGCCCACGATGAGCCAGCGAACGCCGGCCGCACGGAGCGCGTCGAGGCTCCGTCGCCGGTCGAACGGGCGGCCCGGGCCGGGGAGCGCAAGGCGTTCCACCCGGCGCCCCGTGAGAGGAAGCGTCGACGGATCGGCTGCGATCGGGTCTGCCGTCGGGATCGTGCGGTCGATCCAGGCGGCCACGGCGAGACGCGGGTCGCGCCCCATGAGCGAGCGGGCGTCCGCGACCGACCACCAGAGTGGCACGACGGCCGCGATGAGCGCCGCGATCGCCAGAGCTCGTCCGCGTCCGGCGAGCACGGCGAGCACGGGCACGAGCGGCAGGACGTAGCGGTCGAAGTGCGCGTGCGAGGCGAGGAGCGACAGCGCGTACGCCGCGCCGAACGAGAGCAGGATCAGGTCAGCCCGCTCGCGCCTGCGCAGAGCGATGACGATCCCAACGGCGGCCACGAGCACGACCGGGCCCAACGTCTCCCAGAGCCGCAGGCCGAAGGCGAACGGCGTCGCCGGATCATTCTCGAAGCCGAGCCAGCCGTCCCGCGCGAGATCCTGGACACGGCGGAAGTCGTCCCAGGCCGCACCGGCGTGGATCACGACGAAGGGGCTCGTGAGCACGAACGCCACGACGGCGAGACCGACCGCAGTGCCGACACGCCGCCAGGCCCCGATCCCCACCACGACGATCGGGACGACGAGGATCACGCCGGGGTACTTCGCGGATGCCGCGAGCCCCGCGGCGACACCGGCCCACTCGATCCGGCCCGAGACGAGAAGCGCGAGCGTCACGGTGACGCCGAGCGTCAGGAACACGTCGGTCACGGCCATGCGCGAGTACGCAACGCCGGTCGTCGCGACGGCGACCCCGACGGCGCCCGTGAGCGCGGCCGTCGTGCCGTATGCCGCGCGTCCCAGCCACCAGGCCGCGGCGACGCCGAGGATCCCGACCAGGACGGCTACGACCCGAGCTGCGCCGTACGAGGGCTCGTGGAACCCGATCTGAGTCGGCGCGAGCGCCAGGAAGATCAAGCTCGGATAGTCGTACCAGCCCGGATCGAGGCCGCCGCCGTGCACGACGTCCCAGGCGCGCGGGACGATGTTCGTCTCGTCGGGGTTGAGCAGTGGGAGCGGGAGCCCCGACCCTGAGCCGACGATCCTGAGCGCGGCCGCGCCAGCGAGAATCGCGCCGAGCGCCGCGAGCTCGGCGGCCGAGAGCGACCGACGCAGGAGCGCCAGCGCGAGCCCTAGATGGTTGATCGGCAATTCGCTCGAACCGGATGGCGCCCCAGACACGGCGCCGGATCACCCCGTCCGGGCACGACCCGTACGTTCCGGTACGCGCCGCACCCGGCCGGTGCGCCCGGCTTGGTCTGGGACACCCCCGGACGTCACGCCGATTACCGCGCAACCATCTAAACGTCCGGGACGCCGTCGCCGACGAGCGCTTCCACGTCCCCGGCGACGAGGACGGCGTCGATGCCCGCGCGCTCGAGCTCCTCGACGTCCTCGCGCGAGGCGTCGACCAGCTCGGCGATCGCGAGCTTCCCGGCCGGCACGTCCGGGAGCAGCTCCAGCACGCGATCGAGCGGCGACTGCGCTTCCTCCGCCGTGTCGGCGGTCAGAAGCACGATCTCGGGGTCCACGTGCTCGAGCGCATGGCCGAGCTCGTCGTCGTCCCTCACGCGGACGACGACCTCGAGACCGAGCTCCGCGCAACGCTCCGCCAGCGCATGCAGCGACTCCTCGTCGGCCGCCTGGAGCACGCCCGCGTCCGCCGCCGCGGCGGCGGCTTCGGGCTCGGGGCCGTAGGCGAGAAGAGGCAGCAGTGTGTGGGGCCGCACGTCCGCGTCGGCGGCGCTGATGACGACGCCCTCGGCACCGCTCTCCTCGGCGCGCCGGGCACCGTCGGCATCACGGACGTGCACGAGAACGGAGATGCCGTCGCCCTCCGCAATCGCCTGGCTCAGTCGCCGGTGGGTCACGGACGCGGATGCTATCCGGCGCCCGGGATCGCGTAGGCTCGCCCACCGTGACGGAGGTCGCACGCGTGTGCCTGCTCGGGGCCGAGTCCACCGGCAAGTCGACGCTTGCCCAGGCGCTCGCCGAGCGCTTCGAGACCGTGTGGAACCCCGAGTACGGGCGGCCGTACACCCAGATCGGTCGTCCGCACGATGCACCCTGGACGAGCTGGGAGTTCACGCACATCGCGCGAATGCACTGCTGGTACGAGGACTTCTTCGCGACGCTCGCGCACCGCGTCGTGTTCTCCGACACGGACGCGTTCACGACGGCGGTCTTCCATGAGCTCTACCTCGGCGTCCCCGCAACCGCGTTCGACGACCTCGTCAACCGGACGTACGACCTTCTCGTCGTCTGCGGACTGGACGTGCCGTGGCGGCACGACGGCGTCCGCGAGTTCGATGAGCAGCGGCGCTGGATGCACGAGCGGTACCTCGAGCATGCGCGCACGAGCGATGGGCCGTGGCTTCTCGTCGAAGGTCCGCTCGAGCGGAGGATCGAGGCCGCGGCGGATGCTGTGGACGAGCTGCTCTCCGCTCGTGCGGCCGCGGTGTGACTGCGGGCGGACGGGGTCAGCCGGGTAAGTCGTGAGGCTGACGGTGGGTCGGCGTCACGAAGTTGGCACAGAGTTGGCACAGTTTCGTCGCCAAATCAGGCGACGAGAACGATAGAATCTGCAGCGGGTGGTGGGTTGGGGTGCCCCGGAGAGGGCGATCGCGCGAAACGCGTCGAAACGCCGACCGCCAGCGAGGCGCTCAGCGCCCGATCGGGTGCCAGACCGTCTTCAGCTCCATGAAGGCACCGACTTCCCAGGGGCTCCGGTCCTCGCGCGCGCGGACAACCCGCTTGACGTTCTCCGCGGCGAGGACCTCGAGCGCGGCGACATCGCCGTCGGCTCCGGTGACGTCGATCGCGTTCACGTCCATGTGCGCTGCGAGCACCGGCGCGAGCTCGGCGCGGAGGCCGGTGAGCACGTTGACGACGCCGCCCGGCACGTCGGACGTCGCCACGGCCTCTGCGAGCTCGATCGCAGCCAGCGGGTGGGCCTCGGATGCGACCACCACGACCGCGTTTCCGCCGACCAGCGCCGGCACGACCCGGGCGACGAGCCCGTCGAGTGCCGGCTCGTCGGGTGCGACGACGGCGACGACGCCCGTCGGCTCGGGCAGCGTGAAGTTGAAGTACGGGCCGGCGACGGGGTTGGCGCCGCCGAGCACCTGCGCCAGCTTGTCCGCCCAGCCCGCGTACCAGACGACCCGGTCGATCGCGCGCGCGACCTCGCGCCGGCCGCTGCACACCGCTGCGAGCGCGGCCTGCCTCGTCTCCATCGTCTCGGCCAGCCGGTAGAGGACCTGCCCGCGGTTGTACGCGGTCGCGGAGCTCCATGCCGCGAAGCCCTTCCGTGCCGCAACGACCGCGTCGCGCGCGTCCTTGCGCGAGGCTCGCGCGACGTTGTGGCCCTCGAGGTCGAGCGTCCGCCCCGACTCGGAGCGCGGAAACGCGCCGCCGATGAACAGCTTGTACGTCTTGCGGATCGGCAGCCTGGCGGTCATTCGAACCTCAGGTACGCCTCGAGCCCGTGGCGGCCGCCCTCGCGCCCGAACCCGGACTCCTTGTATCCGCCGAACGGGGACGCCGGGTCGAATCGGTTGAAGGTGTTGCCCCACACGACGCCCGCGCGCATGCGATTGGCCATCCAGAGGATCCGCGATCCCTTCTCCGTCCAGACCCCCGCCGACAGCCCGTACATCGTGTTGTTCGCCTTCTCGACCGCCTCGTCGGGCGTGCGGAACGTGAGCACGCTCAGCACCGGGCCGAAGATCTCCTCGCGGGCGATCCGGTGGCTCTGGGCGACGCCGGTG
>DASTKF010000287.1:0-4844 GCA_035716065.1 Gaiella sp. | reverse complement strand
CGTGCTCCTCCGCGACCGCGGCGCCGGTCCAGCCGAGCTCGGCCAGCTGCGTCCACGTCGGCTCGGCGTTCGTCTCGAGGAACCCGCGCGCCTGGGTGCGAAGCTCGTCCTGCAGCGGTGTGAAGGACAGGTCCATCAGCGCGACCTCGGCAGTCCGAGCACGCGCTCGGCGAGAATGTTGCGGAGGATCTCCGACGTGCCCGCCTCGATCGTGTTGCCACGGCTTCGGAGCTGCTGCGTCGTCCAGTAGCCGCCGTAGGGCGCATTCGGCGCAAGGAGCTGCGCATCCGGGCCGAGCAGCTCGAGCGCGAGCTTCGTCACGCGCTGGTTCGCCTCCGACCACTGCAGCTTGAGGATCGATCCCTCCGGGCCCGGGACACCCGTCCGCTCGAGCGCGGAGAGCGAGCGGTACGCGGTCACGCGCAGCGCCTGGAAGTGGATCCACTCGCGCGCGATCGCATCGCGCTGGAGCGGCGTCGCACCACGGTCCGCGGCGAGTGCGAGGAGCTTCCGCACCTGCACCTCGAGGCGCGCGACGAGCGCGAAACCGAGCGTGCCGCGTTCGTGGAGGAGCGTCGTCATCGCCACGTCCCAGCCACCGCCGACGTCGCCGATCACGTTGTCGAGCGGCACCTCGACGCCGCTCAGGAAGATCTCGTTGAACTCCGCCTCACCCGTGATCTGGCGCAGCGGTCGCACCTCGACGCCCGGCGCGTGCATGTCGACGATCACGTACGTCAGCCCGGCGTGGCGCTGCGAGTCGGGGTCGGAGCGGGCGAGGAGGATGCAGAAGTCTGCGATGTGCGCGTACGACGACCAGACCTTCTGGCCGTCGAGAACGAAGCGATCGCCGTCGAGCCGGGCGGAGGTGCGAACGCCGGCGAGATCGGAGCCGGCGCCCGGCTCGGAGAAGCCCTGGCACCAGATCTCGTCCGCCGCGAGGAGCGGCTGCAGGTAGCGGGCCTTCTGCGCCTCGGTGCCGCGGGTGATGATCGTCGGCCCGGCCATCCCGAGGCCGATCACGCCGATGTGCGGCGGGCCTTCGGCACGCGCTTCCTCCTCGAGGTAGATCGCCTGGAAGCGGGGCGACAGGCCGCGCCCGCCGTATTCCTCCGGCCACGAGATGCCGATCCAGCCGCCGTCGTACAAGGCCCGGCTCCACGCACGCACCTCCGGGCCGTCGAAGCGCGCTTCGCCGCCCCGGTGGCCGCGGAGCTCGTCCGGCAGGTTGGCATCGAGCCACGAGCGCACCCCCTCGCGGAAGCGCGCCTCCTCGGGCGTGTCGCGGAAGTCCACGAGTGCGATGCTAAAGCCTCCGTACCGCGCTTTCACGCGGAGACGCGTAACCACCCCGCAACATGACCCCCAGGGTCGCGGTCTACCATCGGGCGACGGGCGCGCCGCCCGCCGGCCGCTCGCATCCGACGTCGACACGAGGAGTCCCAATGTCCGCACCGGAAAGCGAGCCGATCGTCCCGGCGGCCACCCCGGCGCCAGAGAGCCCGCCAGATCGCGATCTCGACGCGCCTCGCGCGCTCCTCGAGGAGGCGCTCGTCGAGGTGAAGCGCGTCATCGCCGGACAGGACGAGATGCTCGAGCGTGTGCTCGTCTGCCTCGTCGCGGGCGGCCACCTCCTGATCGAGGGCGTCCCCGGCCTCGCGAAGACGCTGACCATCAAGACGACGGCGGCGGTCCTCGGCGGCTCGTTCCGGCGGATCCAGTTCACGCCCGACCTCGTCCCGTCCGACCTCGTCGGGACGCGCGTCTACCGCCCCGACCAAGGCACGTTCGAAACCGATCTCGGCCCGGTCTTCTGCAACTTCCTCCTCGCGGACGAGATCAACCGCGCGCCCGCAAAGGTGCAGTCCGCGCTGCTCGAGGTGATGCAGGAGCACCAGGTCACGATCGGTCACGACACACACGTCGTGCCGGCGCCGTTCCTCGTGATGGCGACGCAGAACCCGATCGAGTCGGAGGGCACGTACCCGCTCCCCGAGGCGCAGGTCGACCGGTTCATGCTCAAGGTGCTCGTCGGCTACCCGGAGCGCGACGAGGAGCTCACCGTCGTCCATCGCTCGCTCGAGGACCCGGTCGAGGTGAAGCAGATCCTGCCGCTCGCGGAGCTCTCCGAGCTGCAGCGGAAGGTGAAGGACGTGTACGTCGACCCCGGCCTTGTGAGCTACGCGGTCAGCCTCGCGGCTGCGACTCGCGAGCCGGCGTCGTTCGGGCTCGAGGGGATCTCGGAGCTCGTCGCGTACGGCGCGAGCCCCCGCGGCCCCATCGCGCTCGTCCAGAGCGCCCGCGCGCTCGCGCTCGTCCACGGCCGCGACTACGTGATCCCGTCCGATCTCCGCTCGCTCGTGAAGGACGCCTTCCGGCACCGGCTCGTCCTGACCTATCAGGCGCTCGCGGAGGAACGCAGCGCGGACGACGTCCTCGATGCCGTGATCGCGGCGGTCCCGCAGCCGCGGCTCGAGCTCGGGAGACCCGCCGCCGCGTGATCCGGGTCCTCAAGGCACTCGGCGCCGAGCCGACGCCCGACCGACCCGGGCCGGGGCCGGTCTCCGAGGGCCTGCTGAAGGCGCTCGAGCTGACCGTCGCGCGCCGCGTCGACGGGCTGCTCGCCGGCGACCACCGTTCGGCGCTGCTCGGTCGCGGGACCGAGCTGGCGCAGGTACGGCCGTATGTTCCGGGTGACGACGTCCGGCTGATCGACTGGAACGTCACGGCTCGCACCACCGAGCCGCACGTCCGCGTCCACCTGGCGGAGCGCGTCCTCGTCACCTGGATCGTGCTCGACCTGTCGCCGTCGATGACGTTCGGCACGGCGACCCGGCGCAAGGCCGACGTCGCGCTCGGCGTGACCCTCGCGGTCGGGCACGCCGCGACGATCCGGGGCAACCGCGTCGGGCTCGTCGGCTTCGGCGGCGCGACCGAGCGCGTCCTGCCGCCGACGCAGGGCCGGGCGGGCCTCGTCGGCCTGCTCCTCGCGCTGCGCGACGGCCACGAGCCGGATGGCACCGCGGGGATGGCGCTCGCGCAGGCGCTGACCCGCGTGGCGGGGGCGGCGCGCCAGCGCGCGCTCGTCGTCGTCGTCTCGGACTTCCGAGGGCCGCGCGACTGGCGCAAGGCGCTGCTTCGCATCGCCGGGCGTCACCAGGTCGTCGCGATGGAGATCCGCGACCCGCGCGAGCAGTCGCTCGAGCCGGTCGGCACGCTCTGGCTCGTCGACCCGGAGAGCGGCGACGAGCTGCAGGTCGACACGAACGACGGCACGCTCCGCACCCGGTTCGCCGAGGCGGCCGCCACCGAGCGGGCCGCCGTCGCGCGCGACCTCGCGAGCGCCGGGGTCGCCCACGCGGTTCTCTCGACCGAGGGCGACTGGCTCCGCGAGCTCGCGATCTTCCTGCGGAGGCACCGGCGGTGACGTTCGCATGGCCGCTCGCGCTCGTCGGCCTGGCCGCGATCCCGGTCCTGGCCGTCCTCTACCTCCTCTCGGTGCGCAGGCGCCGCCGCGACGCCGACCGCTTCGCCAACCCGGCGCTCGTCCCGAACCTCGTCCCCTCCTCGCCGGGCTGGCGTCGCCACGTCGCTCCCGTGCTCGCGCTCGCCGCGCTGGCGCTCCTCGTCGTCGGCGTCGCGAGACCCCACGTGGTACGTGACGTCACACGCGACGACGCCACCATCGTGCTCGCGATCGACACATCCCGCTCGATGGCGGCGAACGACGTCCAGCCGACGCGCTTCCAGGCCGCGAAGAGCGCCGCTCTCGCGTTCCTGGACGAGCTGCCCGACAACTACAGCGTGGGCATCGTCTCCTTCTCGACGTCGGCGGATCCCGTCCTGCCGCCGACGATCGATCGCGACGCGGCGAGGACGGCGCTCGCCGAGCTCCGGCTCGGCTCGGGGACCGCGATCGGTAACGCGATCACGCGCTCCGTCGACCTCGCGCTCGACCAGCAGCCCGGCGAGCGGCCCCAGCCCCGCACGGCCGGGCGGTCGCCGGCCGCGGTGCTGCTCCTCTCAGACGGCGCGCAGACGGCCGGGGACATCCAGCCGCTTCCCGCAGCGCAGCGTGCCCGCCGCCTCGGCGTCCCCGTCTCGACGGTGGCGCTCGGGACGGGCAATGCGGTGGTCGAGGTTCCGCGGCCCGGCGGCCTCAAGGAGCGTGTGGTCGTCGCGCCCGACATGCCGACGCTCCGTCGCATCGCACAGGCGACCGGCGGCTCGTTCTCCGAGGCGCCCGACGCGGCGCGGCTCGAGTCCGTCTACCGCGAGCTCGGCACGCGTCTCGCGCGCGACCGCAAGCAGGTGGAGGTCACCTCGGCGTTCGCCGCGGGCGGCGCCGTGCTGATGCTCGTCGGCAGCGCACTCTCGTCGGCCTGGTTCCGGAGGGTCCTGTGAGGGTGCGCATCGTCCTCGTCACGGTCGCGACGGCTTTCGTCGCGCTGGCGGGCGCCGGTGGGGCCGGTGCCGCCAACGAGTGCAAGGGGCTCCAGACGTGCCTGCCGATCACCGGCCCCTGGGTCGTGATACCCGCGCCGGCGCGCGGCGCCGCCTCGACCGCCGTGTGGGAGATGCGCTGCCCGCTGCGCGGCTACATCGTCGCCGGCATCGACGCGCGCGTCTCGGATCGGGCGATCGACGTCTCGATCCGCGGCGAGAACGGCGCCCCCGTCTCGCCCGGCGTGACCACCGGTCGGGCGGTCGTCTTCACGGCGCTCTACGCCGGCGGAGCGCCGCGCCCGACCTCGTTCCAGCCCTTCATCGGCTGTATCCCGACCTCGGGCGGCGGCGGTCGCGGTGAGACCGCGGTGCGCCGGCCGGCGGCATTCACGCCGGTC
>DASTKF010000286.1:0-7857 GCA_035716065.1 Gaiella sp. | reverse complement strand
AACATGGTGATCTCGATCGCGTCGTTCGTCCTCGGGGCGTCGGTCGTGGTCTTCGCGTACAACATGATCACGAGCTGGGCGCGCGGCCCGATCGCCGGGTCCAACCCGTGGCGTGCGATGACGATCGAGTGGCAGGTCTCGTCGCCGCCGCCGGTGTTCAACTTCGACGAGATCCCGCAGGTCGTCGGCGGCCCGTACGAGTACGGTGTTCCCGGCGCGCGGCACGCCGTGCTCAAGGGCGGCGCGCTCCAGGAGGCGCACACGTGAGCGAGCCCGAGACCAAGCACGTCCTCGTGGTGGCGAACGAGACACTCGCCGGCGAGGAGCTGCTCGACGCGGTTCGCAAGCGGGCCGAGCAGGGGCCGATCAGAGCGGTCGTGATCGCTCCCGTCAACGAGCCGAGCGCCGGCTACGTCGTCTACCGGAACTCGCGGCGGGCGACGGCCGGACGTCGCGTCGACCGGATGGTGGCCGCGCTCCGGGCGGCCGGGATCCCGGCCCACGGGGACGTGTTCGAAGGCGGCCCCGTCGCCGCGGTCGAGGACGTGCTCGCGCTGGAGGACATCGACGAGCTGATCGTCTCGACGCATCCCGAGGAGAAGTCGGGCTGGGTGCGGAAGAAGAACGTCCTCGGCCGGCTCCAGCGTCTCGCCGGCGACCGGCCGTTCCAGCACGTCGTCTCCGACGTGACAGCCAGATCGGGCAAAGCCAACGTTCTCGTGATCGCGAACGAGACCGTGCTCGGCGGGCCGCTGCTCGATCGCATCCGGCAGCGCGCCGCGGAAGGGCCCGCCGGCTTCCTCATCGTCTGCCCGCAGAGCGATCCGACGGCGAGCGAGCACCCCGAGGCGGAGCGACGCCTGCGCGCCGCCCTCACGACGCTCCGCGACGAGGGAATCGAGGCGCACGGCCAGATCGCCCATCCCGATCCATACACGGCTGCGATGCAGATCGTGGAGGACGAGCGTGTGGACGAGATCATCGTCTCGACCTTCGCCGGCGAGCGCTCGGGTTGGCTCCGACGCGACGTCGTCGACCGCCTGGGCAAGGATGCCGGGGTCCCGGTGGAGCACGTCGTCGCGGCCGCGCCGATCGGGAGCGGGGCGGCATGAGCGCGCACGCAGAAGCAGCCGCACACGAGCACCACGGCCCGCCGATCGCGAACCGCAGCTCGCGACTCGACGCCGCGACGCTCGGGATGTTTCTCTTCATCGCGTCCGAGGCGATGCTCTTCGGTGCGTTCTTCACCGCCTACTTCTTCGTGCGGGTCGTCAACCCGGACGCGCCGGCCACGTGGCCGCCGCCGCCCTACCACTTCCCGATCTTCGTCGCAGGCGTGAACACGGCGATCCTCGTCACGTCGAGCTTCACGATCCACTGGGCGACGCAGGCGATCAAGAGGAACGACCGAAACGGCATGCGCGCGGGGCTCGTCGTGACGATCCTGCTCGGAAGCGCCTTCCTGCTCACGCAGATGGTCGAGTACGCGCACGTCGGGTTCAACACGGGCGACGGGGCGTTCGCATCGGTCTTCTTCGGGCTGACGGGCCTGCACGGCGCGCACGTCTTCGTCGGCCTCTCGCTCCTCACGATCGCGGCGGTCAGAGCCTTCAAAGGTCACTTCTCGGCGGAGCACCATCACGGGCTCGAGATCCCGGGCATCTACTGGCACTTCGTCGACGTGATGTGGATCATCGTGTACTTCGCCGTCTACATCCTGTAGAGGCTGAGTCGCGCCGACGGTGCGCATGCGCTAGAAACGTGCTGTGAAGAACCCGCTGCGCGACGAGGCGTCCGCCTTCCGGGTCGTCTTCCTGACGCTCGGCGGCGCGGTTCTCGTCGCGCTCGGGGCATGGATCGACACCTGGCTCGGAGTCGTCGTCTTCCTCGTGCTCGTCGGCGTCGCGCTCTTTGCGATCCGCGGCGGCATGCGCCAGGGCCCTCCGCAGGCCCACGTGGTCCACGACGACGGGCCGGCGCGGAAGATCCTCGTCGTGGCGAACGAAACGGTTGCGGGGGGCGAGCTCCACGAGCTCCTCGGGCGCAAGACGGAAGGGGTCAGCGAGGACGTCCTCGTCGTGTGCCCGGCCTTGAACTCGAAGCTCAACACGTGGACGTCGGACGAGGACGGCGCGCGGGCTGCGGCGCAGGCCCGCCTCGATTCGAGCCTCACGCGGCTGAGCGAGGCGGGAATCGCGGCGCGCGGCGAGATCGGTGACGGCGACCCGCTGCAGGCGCTCGAGGACGCGCTACGGGTGTTCCCGGCCGACGAGGTCGTCGTCTCCACGCATCCGCCGGGCCGCTCGAACTGGCTCGAGCAGGGCGTCGTCGAGCAGGCGCGGCTCCGCTTCGACGTCCCCGTGACGCACGTCGTGGTGGAATCGCTCAGCGATTCCACCTAGATTCCGGTCGGCCACCGTGTCCGACTTCAGTCGGACACCCACGAAGCGGCGGTCGCGATGCTCGAGGTGTCGGACTGAAGTCCGACACCGGGCGACGAGGGCCTACTTGCCGGCGTTCTCGGCGACGAACGTCGCCACGGCCTCGATCTGAGCCTCGCTCAGCTGACCCTTGAACGACGGCATCCCGCCCTGCCCGTTCGTGATCCGGTCGACCGCGAGGTCCTTCGACGGCTTGGCGTCGTCGAGGTTCGGCCCGACCGTCCCGTTGGAGCCGGCGGCCGCGAGCGTGTGACAACCGCTGCAGCCCGCCGACTCGAAGATGGCCTTCCCGTCGGTCGATCCTCCCGGCGGCTCCGGCTTGGGCGGGTTAGCGGGGTCCATCGGCTTGCCGCTCGCATCGAGGCCGGCCACCGACGCGACGTACGTTGCCACGTCGTCCGCGTCCTGGCCCTCCACGATGTTCGCCGGCATCCCGGGCGCGCCGGTCGACGGTGTCGTGACCGGATAGGCGATCTGCGCGCGCACGACCTGCAGGATCGTGTCCTCTCCGAGCCCGTCGACCCGCGACTGGACGAAGGCGTAGTCGAGGTCGGGGCCGATCGTTCCCGTCGTCCCCGCGTCCCGCAGCGTGTGGCACGACCCGCAACTCGCGACGAACAGCTTCTTGCCCTGGATCTTGTCCCCGGTCGGCTGCGTGTAGCCGACAGTGTCGCCGCAGGCGGAGAGGCCGAGGGCGGCGACGAGGCCGCCCAGAACGACCGCGATCGCCCGCCGGCGGCGTCTCGCCGGGGTGCTGGGGGCAGGGTGCTCCACGCGGGAGCGAGTCTATCCCGACGCGGACGCGGCGGCGGCGCGGAGCTGTTTGAGCTGCTGGCGGACGACGGCCGCGCTCGGATCGTCCGGTGCGAGCTTCAGGAACCGCTCGTACGCGGCGATCGCCGACGCGGCGTCACCGACCTGCTGGGCCGCCTGCGCGAGCTCGAGCTGGACGTTCGGGTCGTTCGGCTGGAGCGCGACGAGGCGCTTGTACGCGTCGACGGCGAGCGTCGCCTCTGTCTGCGCGTCCTGGAGCGCAGCGTTGATCTCACCGCTCGCCTGCGAGTTGACCGCGGTGCTGACGCGGTCGGGGAAGATCGACTGTCCGGCCGGACCCGTCAGAGTCGGGAACCCCTGCGACGGTGCGCGGAAGAGCGCGCGGACCTGGAGGATCTGCGCGTCGCGCTGACGCTCGGTCGCGCGTGACATGTGGAGGCCGGCGAGCTCGCGATACGCGCTCTCGTCCTTCGGCTGGAGGTCGATGGCCGTGTTGAGGGCGACGATCGCGTCGGCGGTCTGGCCCTCCGTCTCGAGCGCGGTCGCATAGTCGCGCCAGGCCTGGGCATTCTTGGGCCGCTGCTCCGTCTCCTTCCGCGCATCCGACACCGACTGCGCCGTCGAGCTGTTCGAGTCGCGGAAGATGTCGCCGACGCCGGTGCCTCCTGCGCCGACGCCGAAGACGACGAAACCCAGGCCGAAGACGAGCGCAAGGAACACGAACATCCACTTGGCGTGGCGCCGCAGCCGCGGGAAGAACATCGTGTCCTCGATCGACGGCGCGGTCGAGCCACGCGGGCGCGCGGGCGCTACCGCAGCATGCGGCTTCGCGCTCTTCGGGCGGCTCTTCTCGAATCTGGCCATGCGCTCGTGCCTCGCCGGTAGCGGTCCTCGCCGTTTACGAGAGTAGCTGCAACCCGATCGGGCGACCCGCCGTGGACGGCGGCGACAACAGGATCTTCAACAGGCTCGAACGGCGAGCCGACAAGCGAGACGACCGTCAGGTCGGCCCACTTGCCCGGCGCGAGCGAGCCAACCTCGCCGTCGAGACCGAGCACACGCGCGCCGCCGAGGGTGGCGAGCTCCAACGCCGCCTGCGCGGTGAGCGCGTCAGGGCGTCGCTCGCGCGCGCGGGCGGCCACGATCGCGGCGCGCAGCTCCTCGAACAGGTCGAACGACGGCGTCGACGCCGGGCTGTCCGTTGCGATGCCGACCGGGATCCCCGCCTCGAGGAGGTCGTGAAGCGGCGCGACGCCGCAGCCGAGGATCCCGTTCGAGCGTGGGCAGTGGGCAACCCCCACCTGGTGCTCCGCCAGGAGGGCGATCTCGTCGTCGTCGACGTCGACGCAGTGCGCGGCGACCATCCCCGGCCCGAGCAGTCCGGCCTCCGCGAGCAAGCGGATTCCCGACCGGCCGGGCGGTGGCACGAGCATGTCGGCGAAGGCAGACCACTCACCCGAGCCGTCGAGCAGGAACGACCTCTCGGCGACGCTCTCCGCGAGGTGGGTGGCGAGGGGCAGCCCGAGCGCGGCGCATTCGGCGTAGAGCTCGGCCGTGCAGGTGTAGGGCGCGTGAGGGGACACCCCGAGGCGCACGCGGTCGGAGAGCACCGGCTCGACCCGGTCGCGTAGCTCGGCGAACCGCGCCATCGCCGCCGCGTCACGGCCGAAGACCTCGAGGTAGACGATCGCGCGCAGGCCCGTGGCGGCGGCGGCCTCGGCGGACGCG
This sequence comes from Gaiella sp., assembly GCA_035716065.1. Taxonomy (GTDB): domain Bacteria; phylum Actinomycetota; class Thermoleophilia; order Gaiellales; family Gaiellaceae; genus Gaiella. The sequence goes on along the minus strand of DASTKF010000286.1, from coordinate 2,914 downwards.
CCCGCGAAGCTGCAGTCGCCGACGGTGGTGATGCCGGAACGAAGGCACTCGTGCGCCCCGTCGGTCGCGATCGCGCGCATGTCATCGAGGCCGAGCAGCCTCTTCCGCCCGACGTGCAGCCCGATCCACGACGAGAACCCGAGCCCGTCACCGAAGCCCGCGTACACCGCGTACTCGAGGTGCGAGTGGCAGTTCACGAAGCCAGGCAGGATCACGCATCCCGGGAACGCCTCGCCCTCCCCGAGATCGGCGGAGCTGCCGACGGCGGCGATCCGCCCATCGTCGCCGATGGCGACCGCACCCTCGCGGGTCGGCTCGCCCTCGACCGGGATCACCCAGTCGGCGGAGAGGACGCGGCTCACAACGCTTCGGCGGCCGTCCGCTCCCAGCGCCGCTCCATGAACACGGCGATCCAGATGGAGGCCTCGAAGAGCACGAGGAGCGGTACCGTCTCCAGCACGAGCGAGACCGGGTCGACGGTCGGCAGCAGGATCGCGAACGCGAGCATCCCGACGTAGCCGATCCGCCGGTTCTTCCGGAGACGGTCGGCGGTGAGCACGCCCAGGCGCACGAGGCCGAGAATGAAGATCGGCATCTCGAACGCGATCCCGAACGCGAGGAGCGTGAGGGTGACGAACGAGAGGAAGTAGCTGGCGCGTATCTGCTCTGTGTAGAGCTCGGAGTCGTAGTCGACGAGGAACGACAGCGCCTTCGGCAGGACGATCGCGTAACAGAACAGGACGCCCGCGGCGAAGAGGAACGTCGCGAGCACGACGAAGACACCGAGTATCCGCTGCGTGTCGTCGCTGACCGCGGGGGCGAGGAACGCCCAGACCTGCCAGAGGAGGATCGGGAGGACGATCGCGATCGCCGCGTAGAAGCTCACCTTGAGCGAGGTCGTGAACGGCTCCGTGACCCCAAGCGTCACGATCGGCGTGCCCTCGGGGACGAGGTCCATCAGGCGTCCGATCAGCTGCTCGTGGAAGGCATACGCGATCGCGAACGCGGGGACGAGCGCGACGATGCAGATGAGCAGGCGGTGTCGAAGCTCGGTGAGGTGCTCGACGAGGGTCGCTTCCTCGTCGTGGCTCAGGCGCCGCGGCACCATCCGGCGGGCCATCGCGCGGGGGTGGTCTTAGGAGACGGTGTCGCGCTCGCGCGCGGGGGTCGTCGTCGTCGGTTCGACGGCCGGAGGCAGCTCCGCCACCTCGTCGATCGTGTCGTCGACGTCGTCCTTCCCGGACACCGAGTCCTTGAACTCCCGCATCCCCTTGCCGAGCTGGCGGCCCATCTCGGGCAGGCGCTTGGGCCCGAAGACGAGGAGCAGGACGAGCAGCAGGATCAGGAGCTCCCAGATACCGATTCCGAAGGGCATGGCCAGAGCGTACCGGTTGCCGGGCGCATCGGGTTCATGGGGGGTTAAGCCGGGTGCCGCGTTCTCGCTACCATCGGCGTAGGCGCGCGCACGGGAGGAACGTCGGCGCACCTGCTTCTTCGAGACCTGCAACCGAAGGACGAGAGTGGCACTGCTCGAGATCACGAACCTGCACGTCGCGCTGGAGGACGGCACCGAGATCGTCAAGGGTGTCGATCTCGCGCTCGACACGAACGAAAAGCACGCGATCATGGGCCCGAACGGGTCCGGCAAGTCGACCTTCGCCTACGCCCTCATGGGCCATCCGGCGTACGAGATCACCGACGGCGACATCCGCTTCGACGATGAGTCGATCCTCGAGATGGGAGCCGACGAGCGCGCTCAGCGCGGGCTGTTCCTCGCGTTCCAGTACCCGCACGCGATCCCCGGCGTCACCGTCACGAGCTTCCTTCGCAGCGCGATCAACGCGAAGCGCAAGGCCGCGAACGGTGGCGAGGAGGACCCGGTCCCCGTGAAGGAGTTCCGCACGGAGCTCCTCGCCGCGATGGAGCGGCTCAAGGTGCCGCGCGAGCTCGCGCAGCGGTACCTGAACGACGGGTTCTCCGGTGGTGAGAAGAAGCGCGTGGAGATCCTCCAGATGGCGATGCTCAGGCCGCGGATCGCAATTCTCGACGAGACCGACTCCGGGCTCGACATCGACGCGCTGCGTATCGTCGCGGAGGGCGTCAACACGCTCGTCGGGCCCGACATGGGCGCGCTCGTGATCACCCACTACCAGCGGATCCTCAACTACGTGACGCCGGACCACGTGCACGTGTTCGCCGGCGGCCGGATCGTCGCCTCGGGCGGTGCAGAGCTCGCACACCGGCTCGAGGCCGAGGGATACGAAGCGTTCATCCCCGCGAGTGTGGGAGGAGGAGAGGGCGCATGAGCACTGCCGAGAACGATCTCGTCCAGGGAATCCGGACCGAGTACAAGTACGGGTTCTCGAACCCCGACGAAGCCAAGGACTACTTCTTCAAATCGGGCCGCGGCCTCTCGCACGAGGTCGTCGAGGCAATCTCGCAGCACAAGAACGAGCCGGAGTGGATGCGGGCGTTCCGCCACAAGTCGCTCGACTACTTCTACGCTCGCCCGCTCCCGACCTGGGGCGGCAATCTCGCCGAGATCGACTTCGACAACATCTACTACTACATTCGGCCGACCGAGAAGCAGGTCGACAGGTGGGAGGACCTGCCTGCCGAGATCCTCGACACCTGGGACAAGCTCGGAATCCCCCAGGCGGAGAAGAAGTACCTCGCCGGGGTCGGGGCGCAGTACGAGTCGGAGGTCGTCTACCACAAGCTGCAGGCGGACCTCGAGGCGAAGGGCGTGATCTTCCTCGACATGGACTCGGCTCTGCGCGACCACGAGGACATCGTCAAGCAGTACATGGGGACGATCATCCCGCAGAACGACAACAAGTTCGCGGCGCTCAACTCGGCCGTCTGGTCGGGCGGGTCGTTCATCTACGTGCCGCCGGGTGTCTCGATCGAGATG
>DASTKF010000285.1:0-2941 GCA_035716065.1 Gaiella sp. | reverse complement strand
CAGGAGCGTCAGCGCCGGAACCTCAGCGCGCAGCGCACGGAGCGCGCGCTGGACGATGCCGTCCTCGTCCCAGGCCCCGGAGCCTTCCGCGTCCTTGTCCTCCGGGATGCCGAAGAGAAGCACCGCGCGCACGCCGGCGCGTGCCAGCTCCGCGCCCTCGCGCACCACTTCGTCGACCGAGCGCTGCGCGATCCCGGGCAAGCCCTCGACCGGGCGGACGACGCCTTCGCCGGGGCAGGCGAAGAGCGGCATCACGACGTCGTCGAGCGAGAGCGAGGTCTCGCGGACGAGCGCGCGGAGCGCGTCTGTCCGTCGCAGGCGCCGGAGACGTGTCGCGGGGAAGCTCACGGAGACAAGGGTATTCGCCGGGGCGCGCCCGGTGCGGTCTACGAGCCCGTGATACGCCGGGGAGGCTCGACGCCCACCTCCAGCTCGAGCGGCTCGTCGCCGGCGTCCTCCCAGGGCTCGAGCTCGATCCGCTCGCCGAAGAACTCCCAGATCGCACGCCCGGCGGCCATCGTCGGCAGTGCCACGAGCACGCCGGGGATCCCGTACAGCGCGCCACCGGCGAGGAGCCCGAAGATGACGAGCAGCGGATGGAGCCGGAGCGCGCTCGCCATCACGTTCGGGACGACGACGTGCCCCTCGACCTGGTAGATGAAGACGAAGAGCGCGGCCACCCACAGGACGCCGACCGGGTCGACCACGAGCGCGTAGAGCGCGGGCGGGACCGCCGAGAGCCACGGCCCGATGTAGGGAATCACCTCGACGAAGGCCGTCCAGATCCCGAACAGCAACGCATACCGCTCCGCGCCCTCGACGAGGCCTGTCGTTCCCAGGATCCACATCCCGACCCCGGCGCTCGTGCCGATCACGACCGACAGCACCACCTGCCCCTTCACGTATCCCCAGAGCGCGCGCTCGATCCGCTGGGTCAGCGGCAGGCCGCCCCGCGGCGGAAAGCGGCTGTCGATCACCGCCTCGAGCCGCGGCATGTCGAGCAGCATGTAGATCGCGATCACGATCACGAGGACGACGGAGAACAGGAAGAGGATTACCGAGAGCGCCGCGCCCTGGGCGAACGAGATCGCGTCGTGTGCGTAGCCCGAGACGTCGCTCGCCCCGATGGAGTCGGTCAGGTCGTTGAGCTGCTGCTCGAGCTGGATCCGCTCGAGCCCGTGGTCGTCGAGCCACCGCTGTAGCCGGTCGACGGCGGCGTCGGCGCCCGTTTTCCCCGTGGCCGCGCTCTCCTCCGAGAAGTACGCGTCGATCCGGTCGCCGGCCGAGCGGGACTCCGAGACGACGACCGTGCCGACGGCGACGAGCAACGCAATGAACGCGGTCACGAAGACGACCGAGACCACCGCCACCGCAGCGCCGCGCGGGAGCCGCAGACGGGTCAGGTCGCGGACGAGTGGGTTCAGCGTGAACGCGATCACGGCGGAGGTGAGGAACAGGAACAGGACGTGTCCCAGCGGCCTGGCGAGCAGAAAGACGACGAGGAGCAGCACGGGCAGGACGACGAGCTGGATCCAGCGCGGGATCCGGATCGTCGTGTCCTGGCTCACGCAGCGATCGTAGCCCCGTCCGTGGCGCGGGACGCATGGCGTGAAGCCCGCTTGCGCGTGCGGTACCGTGGGCGCCAATGGCCTCGCCGCGCTCCCGGCAAGCCGCACGCCTGCGCGAACGCAGACGCCGCTCCCAACGGCGTGCCCGCCGACTCGTCCTGCTCTCCGTGCTCGCGGTGCTCGGCGTCGTCACCCTGCTCTTCACCGCCTTCGGCTCGAGCGGCTCGTCCGGCCCTGCGCCGATCGCGATCGAGACCGTCTCCCTCGCGGACGCCACGGCCGTCCGGCCGCGGCCGCAGGTGCTGGCGTCGATCGGCAACCTTCGGATCCAGCTCCCCGTCGCAGCCGGAGCGCTGACCGCGATCGGCTTCCACGGGACGAGCGACGGATCGCTCTCGCTACAGCCGGTCGGCCGCCAGGCGAACGCGGGGCTGCTCGAGCGGCTCTGGCGGCGAATCGCCGGAAGCGGGCGCGAGTCGCCCCGCTGGTACCAGCTCGAGGGCGGCCCCGCCGGGACGAACGTGCTCGACGTGGGCGCCGCGCCCGGCACGGACGTGTACGCCCCCGTGAACGGCTCGGTCATCGCGGTCAGCGACCTCGTCGTGGGAGGCAAGCGCGTCGGGAGTCGCATCGACCTTCGCCCCTCGGAGTCGCCGTCGGTCATGGTCTCCGTGATGAACGTCCGGCCCGACCCGTCGATCGCCGTCGGAACCCCCGTGCTCGCAGCCTCGTCGAAGCTCGGCACTGCCGTCGACGTCGCGGCCGTCGAGGAGCAGGCGCTCGCCGCCCATGCACCGGACGGCGGCAACAACGTCTCGGTCTCCGTCTACCCGTCGCCCGGCTCGCTGCCCTAGTGCGGCTCCTGTTCGTCGGCGACGTGGTGGGTCGCCCCGGCCGCGACGCGGTCGAGGCGCTGCTGCCCGACCTGCGCGAGCGCCTCGACGTCGACGCCTGCATCGTGAACGGCGAGAACATCGCGAACGGCGTCGGCATCACGCCGAGGCTCGCGGAACGCCTCCTCGCCGCCGGCGCCGATGCGCTCACGCTCGGCAACCATGCCTGGCGGCGCGAGGAGATCGGCCCCTACCTGTCGTCCTCGTCGACGATCGTGCGCCCCGCGAACTTCCAGAGCGAGTCGCCCGGCCGCGGGCTGACCGTGGTCGAGGCACGCGACGGCACGCCCGTCGCGGTCGTCAATCTCCTCGGGACGCTCTTCCTGGATCCCGCGCACAGCATGTGGGAGGTCATCGACCAGCTCGTCGAGGAGGCGCGCGCGGTGACGCCCGTCGTGGTCGTGGACGTCCACGCCGAGGCGACAAGCGAGAAGGTCGCGCTCGCTGCGTGGCTCGACGGCCGCGTCACCGCGGTGCTCG
>DASTKF010000284.1:0-2678 GCA_035716065.1 Gaiella sp. | reverse complement strand
GGATCGACGGCCACCGAGGCGCCTTCGGCGTTGCCGGACTTCGGCAGCCCGGCCGCGCGCTCGACCACGGTCTGCGCGAGGGTGATGTAGCCCATGTTCGAGATGGACGGCTCGACGACGCACGCGAGCCCGATGCCCGCGATGCGCCCCGCCTCCCGCGAAGCCTCGACGCGCTTGCGGAGCTCGTCGTGTCCCGCGAGCTCGACCGCCCGGTCGAGGCAGGCCGCGTAGTCGCCCGAGTCGTAGAGGCCCCCGCTCGGCGTGCGGTAGGGCATCTCGTCGGCGGGCACGAGGTTGCGTCGCGCGAGCTCGACATGGTCGATCCCGAGCCGCCGGGCGGCGATCGCCATCACGCGCTCGAGGCCGAAGTAGAGCTGCGGGCCGCCGAAGCCGCGGTTCAGGCCCGAGGGGATCGTGTTCGTCAGCACGACCCTGTTCCGCGCGGCGACGTTCCGGACGCGGTAGGCGCCGGACAGCGATCCGTGCATGCGGTAGAGCGTCGCCGGCTCGGGTGCGCGGACGTAGGCGCCGACGTCCTCGAGGGCGTCGTAGCGGAGCGCGACGAGCTCGCCATCGGCCGTGAAGCCGGCCTCGATCTCGGTGACCCGCCCGGTGGCGACGGAGCTCGCCGCGAGATGCTCGACCCGGTCCTCGGTCCAGCGGACGGGAACACCGAGAGCGCGCGCGGCGAGGCCGACGAGGACGACGTACGGCAGGATCGCCGCCTTGACGCCGAACGACCCGCCCGAGTCCGGCGGCGTCAGGAGCCGGAGCCGGTCTCCCCGGAGGCCGAGCGCTGCCGCAGCAACCCCGTGCAGGGTGAACGGCCCCTGGAAGTTCGCCCAGGCGGTAAGGCGTCCCGCGGGCTCGTCCCAGTCGCAGACGACGCCGTAGCACTCGACCGGCAGGCACGTGAAGCGCGGTACCCGGAACGTCTGCCGGATCACGACGTCCGCGCGTGCGAGCGCGTCGTCGACGTCCCCGTAGTGGAAGCTGCGCTCGTGGATCACCTCCCCGGCCGTGGGCTCGACGACCGGCTCGAGCGGCTCGTAGTCCACGACGACGAGCTCGGCGGCATCCTCGGCGAGGTAGCGGTCCTTCGCGACCACCACGGCGAGCGGCTCGCCGACGTAGCGCGCCGTGCCGACGGCGGCCGCGTAATGCGGCACCGGTGACTCGATCCCGGCCGGGAACGGCCGCGAGAGCGAGGCGACGTCCTCGCCCGTGAGCACTCCCCGCACGCCCGGGTGGTCGAGCGCGGCCGACGCGTCCACGGCCACGCGCGCATGCGCGAGCTGCGAGCGGACGATCGCCGCGTGCCAGGCGTGCGGAACCGGCTCGAGGTCGTCCATGAAGCGGCCTTTCCCGCGGAGCAGCGCCTCGTCCTCGACGCGGAGGACCGAGCGGCCGACCCACGTCTCGCGCTCGGTCGCCACTCCCACGGCGAGAATCTACTGTCGCGACCGGGCCGCCAGCGCACCCGGGTCGGAGCGGATGCGTGCCGCCTCGACGAGCGCCTCGGCCGGGTAGCCCTCCTCGAGCGCCCGGAAGGCGTCGATCACCGCCCGCGCGTCGCGGCGGTGCCGCTTCGCGGCGAGCGTCAAGGGCTCGCGCACCGCACCGCCGCAGTGAGCGCACGGGAACTGGATGTCGCTCATGAGCTTCGCCGCGCGCCCGTCGGGGAACATGCGCAAGAGCTCGAGGATCGTGGTCGAGCCGCGGATGTCCCGGCCGACTTCGTCGGTCGCCGCCACGCCGGACGCCCGGAGCCCGGGAATCGTCCGGCGAGCGGTCTCCGACATCGTGCTACGTGCGCCCCGCGTACTCGAACACGCGGTCGTCCGCGGGCTCCATGCGGACGGCGTTGCGCGGCAGCTGGTACCTGGCGAACGGCAGCACGACGATCTTGGCCTCGTCCCCGTGCCGGGCGAGCGCCGCCGCGAGCGCGTCGTCGAGCGACGTCGTCGCGTCGATGCCGATCTCGGCGGCCAGCTCGAGGTTCTCCTCGAGCGTCACGACCGTCAGGTGCTTGCGCGTCATCACCTCGTAGATCGGCACCCAGATGCAGCCGGCCCACATCTGGATCGCCCGCGCGTGGATGTCCCGCAGCACGCGCTGGTAGTTCTCCGGCGTCGCGGGCATGTACGGCTTCATCAGATCCATGAGCGCGAACCCTGGGAAGTCGCCGATCGCCGTCGAGACGCCCGGCGACGGGCTCGTGTAGATGAGCGTGCCGCCGTCCTTGACGACGAGATCGGCCGACATGCAGCCCCAGCCGGTGTGGAAGAAGAGGTGGTCGGTCGGGGCGAAGACGCCGCAGATAGCGATGTCCGCCTGCCCGTGCTCGGGGACGAACGACTCGTACGCGTAGACGTCGTTGAAGCGCCGGATCGCTTCCCGGTGCGCTTCGGGATGCGAGCCGAACACGACGTCCATCACGCGACCATGGGTGTCGAGGAGCACGTTCATCGTGCAGTCGAGCCCGCACATCGTCGCGACCTCGTCGATGTCCGAGCGCATCGGGCCGACGTACGCGCCGTAGTGCGTCTGCGGCGACGTGACGAACGCGCAGTGATTCGACTCGATCGTCTCGTCGGAGACGACACCCGGGAGGATCAGCTTCCCCCCGCCGCCGGCGCCCCAGTGGTTCGCCTGCGCCTGGCCGATCGTGATCTTCA
>DASTKF010000283.1:0-7384 GCA_035716065.1 Gaiella sp. | reverse complement strand
GACGCCCCGGTTGACCACGCAGACGTCCCCGGCGCGCATCTCCTGCGTGCGGTCGCCGATCGTCATCGTCACGGAGCCGTCGACGATCAGCATCACCTGCTCGGTGTGCTCGTGGCTGTGGCGCGCGACGGTCGTCCCGGGGGCGTACGTGACGTGCCCGAGGAAGACCTGGTCGCCGGCGACGGCCTTGAGCCCCACGCCCGGGAAGAGCGGGTGGGGCTCACGGCCGTCGAACGTCTCGAACGGCGAGTCCGCCACGAGGCCTAGGCCGGGACCTCGAAGGCGATCCCGCCCTGCGCGACGGCGTTCACGGACAGCTCGGCGTCGAACACGAACGTCTTGCCGTTGCGCGTCGGCTCCGCCTTCGCCTCGAGCGCGCGGAGCACCCTCTCGGGCGTGATCGGCAGCTCTGTCACCCAGACGCCGACGGCGTCGTACACCGCCGAAGCGATCGCGGGCGGCTGCGCATTGTTCGCCATCTCGCCGATTCCCTTCGCGCCGTACGGGCCGTCCGCGGAGGGGTTCTCGATGATGATCGTGTCGATCTGCGGCAGGTCCTCGAACCCGGGCGCGAGGTACGAGCCGAACTGGCCGCCGCGGTGCTCCGCGGACGGGTAGTACGGGTAGCAGTTCTCGAGCACGCCGAGCCCGAGACCCTGGACGGCGCCGCCCTCGATCTGGCCCTCGACGAGCGTCGGGTTGATCGCGCGGCCGACGTCGTAGACCTGGACGAGCCGCGTCACCCGGACGACGCCGGTCTCGTCGTCGACCTCGACCTCGGCCGCGCACGCGGCGTACGAGATCGCAGAGTGGGGCGGGCTGTCGACCTCGCCCGTCTCGGGGTCGACGATCGACGCGAAGTCCTTGAGCTGCGCCCCGGTGCCCGTGATCAGCTCGCCGTACGTCCACGTCGCCGCGGCGGCGACGTCGGGCACGGCGATCTTCTTCTGCGGTGCGCCCTTGGCGAGCACCTCTCCGTCCACGATCTCGAGGTCGGAAGGGTCGATCTCGAGCTCCTTGCCGGCGATGTCGAGGATCCGCTCCTTGACCCGCTCGGCTGCCTTCTCGACCGCCTTGCCCGCGACGAACGTCGCGCGCGAGGCGAACGTCCCGGTGCAGACGGGGGACGAGTCGGTGTTCGAGTTGTCGTATGTGATCCAGTCGTACGGGACGCCGATCGTCTCCGCGACGATCTGCGACTGGATCGTCTTCGACCCGTTGCCGATGTCGGACGTGCCCGCGAAGACGTCGATGCGCCCGTCGGGCTTCACCTTGATCCATGCCTGCGACGGGTCGCCGTTCTGGTTCATTCCCGTCGGGTACTCGATCGCCGCGATCCCGCGGCCCTTGTGCACAGCCATCAGTGGTCCTCCGGGTTCGCCATCTGGCCGACGAGGTGCTCGGGGAGCAGGTCGCCCTCGCGCGGGTCACGGCTCATCGCCGCGTACTCCGGCTGGAGCTCGACGTCCATCCCGCCCGCGAGCGCCTTCACGACGGACACCGTCGAGGGATCGGTGTAGACGATCCGGTTCGGCGACGTGTCGCCGATGCGGTTGGCGTTCTTGAGCCGCACCTCGTAGGGGTCGAGCCCGAGCACGTCCGCGATCCTGCTCATGTGGGTCTCGGTCGCGAACGAGACCGACGTGACGCCGAAGCCGCGCATCGCGGTCGTCGGCACGCGGTTCGTGAACACGACGTAGCCGTCGAACTCCAGGTTCGGGATCGTGTACGCGCCCGTGTGGTGGAAGGAGTGCTTCGTGAGCCCGTAGGGCGAGAAGCGGCCATAGGCGCCCGAGTCGTGCAGCGTGAGCATCTTGCGGCCGAGGATCCACCCGTCCTTCGTCACGGCATCGGCGATCTCCATATGCCAGGGGGCCCTGGTCGACGAGCAGAGGAACTCCTCCTCGCGCGTCCAGCGCCACTTCACCGGGCGGCCGGACCTCTGCGCGAGAAGCGCGCACATCGTCTCGCTCGCGGTGTCGACCTTCCCGCCGAAGCCGCCGCCGACCGTTCCGCCGACGACCTTCAGCTTGTTGAGCGGCACCTGCAGGTGCGCCGCGACGACGCCCATCGAGAAGTAGAGCGCCTGCGTGCACGAGTAGATCGTGAGGCGTCCGCTTGCCTCGGGCACGACGAGCGCGACCTGCGTCTCGAGCGGCACGTGCTCGATCGCCGCCGGCCGGTAGACCCCCTGGACGATCGTGTCCGCCTTGTCGAACGCGTCGTCGACCGAGCCCTTGCGGATCTGGCGCCGGTCCATCTCTCCTTCGAAATGCGTGTACCAGTTGCCCCACTGGTGCACCTTGGGCGCGTCTGCGTCGAACGCCTTGCGGATGTCGAAGAGCGGGGTTCGCTCCTCGAGCTCGATGTCGATCGCCTCGACGGCCGCCATCGCCGTCTCTTCGTCCTCCGCGGCCACGACCGCGATCGGCTGGCCCTTGTAGCGAACCTCGTCCTTCGCGAGAAGCGGCTCGTCGGCCGGGATGCCGAGCGCCGAGAGGTGCCCGTACTCGAGGAGCGGCACATCCGCGTGCGTGATCACCGCGTGGACGCCGGGCATGGCCTCTGCCTTCGACGTGTCGAAGGACGTGATCGTCGCGCTGTGGAGCGGCGAGCGGAGCGCCTTCGCCCAGAGCATGCCGGACACGCGCACGTCGTCGACGTAGGTCGTCCGCCCGGTGACGTGCCCGATCCCGTCGTAGCGCGGGAGCCGTGCGCCGACGGCCTTCATGAGACACCTCCGAGGTTCGTCATCCCCGGGCTCGGGGCTGTAACGGTCAGGTCGAACGAGTCGCCACGCGCTACGGCGGCGACCGCGTCGATGATCTTCACGTAGCCGGTGCAGCGGCAGACGTGGCCGGCGAGCGCCTCCTGGATCGCCTCGCGGTCATCCGTGCCGCCGCGCTTGAGGTACGCCTCCGCGGCGATCAACATCCCAGAGGTGCAGAAGCCGCACTGCGCGGCGTAGTGGTGCGTGAACGCCTGCTGGAGCGGAGACAGCGACTCCGGCGCCCCGAGCCCTTCCACCGTCGTCACGCTCGCGCCGTCGAGGGCGCCGACCGGCGTGAGACAGGAACGCTGCGGCTCACCGTCGACGAGGACGGTGCAGGCGCCGCAGCCGCCCTGCTCGCAGCCCGCCTTCGGGCTCGTCACGCCGAGCTCCTCGCGCAGCACGTCGAGCAGCGTCGCGAGCGGCCCGCTCTCGACGTCGTGCGTCGTCCCGTTCACCGTGAGGTTCATGCGGCCTCCTCGAGCTCGCCGAGGACACGGTGGACGAGCACGGGGAGCGTTCGCTCCCGGTACCAGGCAGAGGCCAGCGCGTCGTCGCCGAGGCTGACGTCCGCGACGGCGGCGGCCCCGGCGCGCTCGGGATCGGAGGCGGCCGCCTCCGCCGAGCGAAGGCGCGTTCCGAACCCGGCCAGCCCGGTCGCCGCGAGACGCGTCTCGCCGGTTGCCGTGCGAACGCCGCTCACGGCGAGCACCGTGTACTCGTGGGTGTGCGCGTAGTCGATCGCGGCGAACGCCGACGCGGCGGGCTTCTCGAACGTGACGTCGAGCAGGAGCCTGCCGGCGCGGCGACCCAGGAACCCCTCGAGCGGCTCAGTCGACTCGCCATCGGCGCCGACCGAGCGCGCCTGCGCGTCGAGCGCGAGCAGGGGCCCCTGCAGATCGCCGCGGGGCGCATCCCGCCCTTCCCCGGCGCACAGGTTGCCGCCGACCGTCGCCTGCAGGCGGATCTCGTAGTCGGCGACATTGAGCGCGCACTGGGCGAGCGCCTTCACGTCCTGCGCCAGCGCGGCGAGGCGCTCGACCGGCAGCCCGGCGCCCAGCGTCACGGTGGTGCCCGCGACGTCGAGCGTGTCGAGCCCCGCACGCGAGAGCACGAGCGCCTTCGTGGGGGCGAGGCGCCCGTAGGTGATCTCCGGCATGACGATCGTTCCGCCCCCGACCACGGTCACGTCCGACCCGTCGCCGAAATGTGCGACGGCTTCGTCGGCCGAGGTCGGGAACAGGACCTCAGTGGCTTGCGTCATGGATCTTCCTTCGGTCGTTGGTCAGCGCTGCGAGTCTAACGCGGCTGTCTCGCAGACAATCGATTATCGGTTCTCGCCCGCGGCCCGGTCAGGCCTGCTGCTTGCCGGCGATGCCCCAGTGCTTCGGATCGACACCCTGGATCACGACCTGGATGTGCGACGGATCGGCGCCCGACGTCTCGGCAAGCGCCTGGGTCAGCGCCTCGATCATCTTCGGGACGGACTCCTCCGTGACGCGCCTGTCGTAGAGCTTCACCTCGATCATCGGCATGCCGGCTCTCCCCTTTCGTGGCTCGCAGTCCTCGGGTCCGAGTCTTACACGACCGCGTCAGCCGACCGGTGCGGTCACGGCGGCGAGGATCTCCTCCCGGGCGCCCGCGTCGAGCGCCGCCCGCGCCGCCGCACGGCCGGCCTCGACCGCTCGGTCGAGCGAGCGGAAGTCACGCAGAGGGATGTCCTGCGCCTCCGGCGTGATCACGAGCAGCGCGAGCTCGCGGTTCCGCTCGGCGCGCTCGACGCTTCCGAGCACGGTCGCGCGCGAGAGCGTCTCCATGATCGACGGCAGCGGCGGCTCGTCCTCCGCGGACACCTCGAGCCGGCGCACGACGTCGACCGCCACTATCGGGCCCTCGCCGGCATCGGCCATCGCGTCGATCGGCAGGTTGTTGAGCACGCCGCCGTCGACGAGCAGGCGCCCGCTGCGGGAAAGCGGCGGCACGAGGCCCGGGATCGACATGCTGGCTCCCACGGCCTCCGTCACGCTCCCGCGCCGATGGATGACGAGCCTGCTCGATAGCAGGTCGGCGCTCACCGTGAAGAGCGGCTTTGCGAGCTCCTCGATCGTCATCTCCCCGAAGAGGCGGTCGAACATCCGCGCCGCCTTCCGCGAGCGGATCAGCGCGACCCGAGGGAGCGTGTAGTCGTTGAACGGCGACCGCCGTACGAGCTCCTCGTCGCAGCGGTCGTGGATGTCGCCGGGGGACCAGCCGGCGGCGGCCATCGCCGCGATGAACGAGCCCATCGAGCAGCCGCCGTAGCGGTCGATCTCGATCCCGTCGGCCTCGAGCTCTGCGAGCGCGCCGATGTGCGCGAAGCCGCGCGCGCCGCCGCCCGAGAGGACGACGCCGAGCGCGCGCCCGACGAGCCGCCGCGCGAGGCGGCCGGCGCCCGGGTCGCTCGGCTCGGTGGTGGCGAGTCGGTGGTGGGCGCGCGGCTGCACGGCATCGAGGAGCGCGCGGAGCGCGTCGCCCGATGACGGCCCGAGGATCACGAGGTCGGCGTCGGGGGCAGCCCCGGCCGGCGGCGGACTGTCCGCCGTCGCGACCAGCAGCGTCCGGTCGGCCTGGCGCGCGCACAGGTCGCTCCAGACGCCGGCGCCGGTCTCGTCGACGAGCACTACGTGCGCGTTCTCGTGCTCCGCCTGTTCGACCGCGCTCGTTCCGGCTGCGTCGGCCCCGAGGACCTCGACCGGCCCATACGTCGAGAGAGCGTGTGCGAGCGAGGACGCGACCGCTGCGAGCGGGACGCCTGCGTCCAGCCGCCGGAGCGTGAGCAGCGCCGGCCGGGAGGGCGGTGCCGCCAGGCCACCGCTCGCCTGGAGCTGCGCCGCCAGCTCTCGCGCGACGGCGGCGGCGAAGCTGGAGTCGCGCTCCATCAGGTCGACGAAGCGGCCGCGGCCGAGCTGGAGCAGCGTCGAGTCGCGGACCGCCTGGACGGACGCCGACCGCGCGGAGCCGGTCAGCAGCGCTAGCTCGCCGATCGCTGCGCCCGGGCCGAGGACGCGCAGCGTGCGCCCGTCGGCACCCGCCACCGCCCGCAGGCGTCCGCGCAGGACGACGTAGAGGTCATCGGCCTCGTCTCCCTCGCGGATCAGCCACTCGCCCGCGAGCACGCGGCGCGGGTAGGCGTCCGCCGCGAGCGCCTCGAGAGCGTTCGCGTCCGCCCCCGCGAGGAGCGGCACGCACGCAAGGGTTGACACGGAGACTCCGGTGGTGCTCAAGACCCGCCTCGCCGCATCGGACGATCGTACGCCGTCGGCGACTCACCGATCCACCTTTTCGTCGTCTCATTTCGTGGAGCACGACGTGATGGGGTCTGGAGACATGTGGCCGGATTCGGCCGACGAGCTGCGCGCGCGGCAGGAGCGGGAGCTCGCCGCCGGGTTCGCGCTCGCCTCGATGGAGCACGCCCTCGCCCGCGAGGCGTTCCACGTCGGCGTCGCGTTGCGGCAGGCGGGCGTCGAGCTCGACGCCCGCACGTTCGTGGCGCTCCGGATCCTCGAGGTGTGCGTCGACCAGCTGATCGAGCCGTCGGACGCGTTCACCGAGCTTGTCGAGAACGGGTCGCTCGACCGGTCGGTGTCGCTCGCCACCGAGCTGCTCGATCGCGACGCGGCCTAGCCCGGATCCGCCGACCTGCGCGGGCGGGTGCGCCCGTCTGGGCTCGCCAGGCCGCTTCCCGGCCGGCCTCCACCCCTATCGGGGCTCCGCCCGACCGGTGCGCTCCGCGTCGCGCCGTCGACGGTCGGGCCTCGGCCCGGCCGTCGCCACCGCGCCACGTCCTGACGGCCCAGCCGAACGCCCCCGCGATCACGCATGTCGGTGGATCCGGGCCACGGCACGTCCCCGGTACCCTCCTGGTGTGGAGTTCCAGTCGATCGACGAGCTCGACAGCGCGCTTCGCGCGGCCGACTACCTGCCCGATCGCGGGCTCTCGACGGCGCTCTACCTCGCACTCAAGCTCTCGAAGCCGGTGCTCCTCGAGGGAGAGGCCGGGGTGGGGAAGACGGAGGCGGCCAAGGCGCTCGCTTCCGTCCTCGACGCGCGGCTGATCCGGCTCCAGTGCTACGAGGGGCTCGACGTCGCGCACGCGGTGTACGAGTGGAACTATCCGCGGCAGCTGCTGCACATCCGCGCGGCCCAGGAGGGCACGCTGCGGGAGGAGGACCTCTTCGGGCCGGAGTACCTGATCCGCCGTCCGCTGCTCGAGGCGATCGACTCGGAGGAGCCGGTCGTGCTCCTGATCGACGAGATCGACCGCGCCGACGAGGAGTTCGAAGCCTTCCTGCTCGAGGTGCTGTCGGACTTCCAGATCACGATCCCGGAGCTCGGCACGATCGCCGCGCGACGCCGGCCCGCCGTGATTCTCACCTCGAACCGCACGAGGGAGCTGCACGACGCGCTCAAGCGCCGGGCGCTGTTCCACTGGATCGGTCACCCGTCGATCGACCGCGAGATCGCGATCGTGCGCCTGCGCGTCCCCGGCATTCCGGAGCGGCTCGCTTCGGAGGCGGCGGCGTTCGTGCGAGAGCTTCGCGGGCTCGATCTCGCGAAGCCGCCGGGCGTCGCGGA